>CAITEM010000084.1 GCA_903891395.1 uncultured Hyphomicrobiales bacterium
CCGACGTCGCGATGGTCGGCTCGTTGCTCGCAGGCACCGACGAGACGCCGGGCGAGGTGTTTCTGTATCAGGGCCGGTCGTACAAGAGCTATCGCGGCATGGGCTCGGTCGGCGCGATGGCGCGCGGCTCGGCTGATCGCTATTTTCAGCAGGACATCAAGGACGCGCTCAAGCTTGTGCCGGAAGGCGTCGAAGGCCAAGTCGGCTATAAAGGCCCGGTCGGCAACGTGCTGCACCAACTCGCCGGCGGCCTGCGCGCCGCGATGGGTTACGTCGGCGCGGCGACGCTCAGCGACTTCCACAACAAGGCCGAGTTCGTGCGCATCTCCGGCGCGGGGCTGCGCGAGAGCCACGTCCATGACGTGGTGATCACGCGCGAAAGCCCGAATTATCCGAGCCGGGTGTAGTGTTTTCTTTCCCTCCCCGACCGGGGAGGGTGGCGCCGCAGGCGCCGGGTGGGGATTACTCCGCCATTCGAAAGGTCTCTGCCTGCATTGACGATTTCCCCACCCGGCCGCGCGCTTGCGCGCGCGTCCTCCCTCCCCTGGCGGGGAGGGATAAGCAGGGCTTGCCGGTCATGTTGCGCTGCTGGCGCTCGACACGTCCGTTGGCAGCTTACTTCAAAGCCGCCGCAATCGCGGCAATGCCGGCGTCGGCGCATTCCTCGTCGTGAATGCTGCCGGGCGCGCCGGCGCAGCCGATGGCGCCGATGAGTTCGCCGCCGGCATGGATCGGCACGCCGCCGCCGACGATCAGTACCTCGTTGAGATAGACCAGATGCGGATCGGGTTCGCCGCTGCGGTCGTCGATGGCTTTCGAGGCCTTGCTGGTTCGCGCATTCATGCTCGCCGCCGTGTAGGCCTTGCGGCGGGCGGAATCCAGGAGATGCGGCCCGGCTTCATCGCTGCGGAGCAACACCATGAGTTGCCCGTCGCGATTGGTAACCGCGACGCCGGTGCGTGGATAGCCGCGCGTGCGCGCGGCTTCGAGCGCCGCGGTGGCGGCGGTCAGCGCCAGATCGACGCCGATGGTGCGGTGAGTGAGAATATCGGCCATCGTGCCACCCGCTTATTTCTTGTCGATGAAGGCGCTGACCAGCTTCACGGTCAGCGCAGGCTGTTCTTCCATGATCCAGTGGCCGGAATTGGTGATGACGCCGCTTTCGACGTTCGTCGCCACGGCGCGCATGATGACCGGCTGCATCTCGGCGAACGACTTGTCGCCGCCGAGTGCCAGTATTGGCATGGGCAATTTCTTCGCGGCGAGAATTTGGTTGTCCTTAGCGTCCTGCGCAAAGGCCGCGAACTGTTCGAAAGCGTAATGCATGTTGCCGGGACGGGCATAGAGCTTCGCGTAGTGACGCCGCGTAGCCTCGTCGATTGACTTCGGGTTAGCCGACAGTTCGTTGTAGAAGCGGTCGAGATAGATACGCTCGCGGCCCTTCACCAGCCGGTCAACGTCGGGACCGCGGAAATTGAAATGCCAGAGCAGCGGGCTCTTGAGGATGTCGTCCCACGGTCCGATGCCTGGGATCGGCGCGTCGATGATCGCCCACTTCGTGATGCGTTCGGGAAACTGCGCCGCGAGCGCGTAGCCGACCATGTTGCCGATGTCGTGGGTGATGAGATCGGCTTTGTCGATCTTGAGTGCATCCATGATCTTGGCGATGCCCGCGCCCTGTGATTTCTTGTCGTAGCCGCCCTCTGGATGGGTCGAGAGGCCCATGCCGCGCAGGTCGGGAACGACGATGGTGTGCCCCTTCACGAGCGAAGCCGCCATCGGCGCCCACATGTCGCCGGTATCGGCAAAGCCGTGCAGCATGACGATCGCCGGACCCGTGCCGCCGACGCGGACGTACATGGAGGCGCCGTCGACCATGATGCGCTCGATGCGGAAGCCGGTCGGGAATTTCTCGATCTTGGCGGCGGCGGGCCAGGCGGCTCCGAGGGCCAGAGCAGCGGCAAACAGGGCTGTCAAAATGCGCACGGTGAATGTCCTTAATCCGGGGAAAGCCGGAACAAGGTAGCAGGCGACAGGTGCGGGATGAAGCGGGGGCCCGGTTAGTACATCGGACGGGCTGGCGGGTGTCGGCTTGGACGCCGATCCGTGCTTGCCACAGCGGCCGTCCTGCCGTACCGGATGGCTGGCGGGATCGCGGTCGTTGCGCGGAGCCCCCTGAGCATCCGAGCGGGTGCAAGTCGTCCCACGCGTTCATTTCGTACGGCATCGAACGCTGCTACGTTCATATTGGTGCCGAGGAAACATCATGCCGATCCAATTTGTGCTGCTGCCGCTGTTCGTCCAGGTCGCGCTCACGTTTGGGCTGATGCTCTGGATGGCCTTTTCGCGCGCCGGTGCGCTCAAACGCCGCGAAACGACGCTGGCCGACACCGCGCTCGGCCAATCGAACTGGCCGCCGCGCGTTCAACAGGTCAGCAATTGCTACCAGAACCAGTTTCAGTTGCCGGTGCTGTTCTACGTGCTGACGATTCTTTCGATCATCACGCGCCACGCCGACTTTCTGTTCGTGGTCATGGCGTGGCTCTTCGTGCTGTCGCGCTTCGTGCACGCCTTCATCCATACCGGCAGTAACTATGTCCGGCATCGCTTCAATGCCTTCGCGCTCGGCGCCGTGATCCTGTTGGCGATGTGGATCATCTTTGCGCTTCGCATTTTGTTAGGATTGCCATGACACCCGCAGCAAAGCTGGCTGCCGCGATCGAAGTTTTCGGAAATCTGGAAAGCGACCGCCGTCCGGCCAATGACGCCCTCAAGGCTTGGGGGCTGGCGCACCGTTTCGCCGGCTCCGGCGACCGTGCCGGCATTGCCGGACTGGTCTATGACGCGCTGCGCCGGCGTGCGTCGAGCGCCTGGATCATGGGCGCGGAAACGCCGCGTGCCATTCTGCTCGGCATGCTCAAACGCGAGCGCGGCCTCGACACCGACACCATCGCGAAACTCGCCGACGGCGCCGGCTACGGTCCCGCCGCGTTGACCGACGACGAACGTGCGCGCCTCGACGCCGCCGATATGACGAGCGCACCGGCGCATGTGGCCGGCGATTATCCGGAATGGCTCGACCCGCATTTCGCCGCTGTGTTCGGGGACGACCGCGCCGAAGAGGGCGCGGCCTTGGCCTCGCGTGCGCCGCTCGACCTGCGCGTCAACACGCTGAAGGCCGACATCTTCAAGGCCGAAGCATCGCTATCCGACCTCAAGCCCGAGGAAGGGCAATGGTCGCCTTGGGCTTTGCGCGTTCACCTTGGCGCGGATTCCAAAAATCCGGCGATCCACGCCGAGCCGGCCTTTCTCAAAGGCATGATCGAAGTCCAGGACGAAGGCTCGCAACTGGCGGCCTTGCTGGCGGGCGCAAAGCCCGGCGAGCAGGTGGTCGATCTGTGCGCCGGCGCCGGCGGCAAGACTTTGGCCCTGGCGGCGATGATGCAGAACAAGGGACAGGTCTTCGCCACGGACGACGACAAGCGCCGGCTGGCGCCGATTCATGACCGGCTGGCACGTTCCGGGGCGCGCAACGTCCAGGTCCGCACCCCTAAGTCCATCGGCGGAGAGATCGACGATCTGGCCGGCCGTTGCGACTTGGTGGTGATCGACGCGCCGTGCACCGGCACCGGCTCTTGGCGGCGCAATCCAGACGCCAAGTGGCGCATCCGGCCGGGCGCGCTTGAGCAGCGTCAGAAGGAGCAGTCCGAGATCCTCGACCGCGCCGCGGGTCTGGTCAAAGCCGGGGGCCGTATCGCCTACATCACCTGTTCCGTGCTCGACGAGGAAAACGGTGCCCAGGTGCGCGGCTTCGTGGCGCGCCATCCCGAGTTCGCGGTGCTAAAGCCCGCCGAGGTGACCAAGGCGCTCGGCGAGCGAGCAGGCGATTTCGCCAAGGCGGCGCGGCTGTCGGCCGACGGCATCCTGATGACGCCGCGCACGACGGGCACCGACGGGTTCTTCATCAGCGTGCTGAAACGCACGTGAAGGCCCGTGTTAACGGTCTAAATACGCGAAAACCTCGATTGCGCCGCAATCCCGGCCCAGTTTCTCCCCGATGATTTCGTGTCTGACCATGTCGGATTCTTCAGGCGGGGTTTCTTCTCAACATGCTGGTGGCTAGCCGCGATCCCTTTCACGGGTCCGATCCTGCGCACGTGCCGGGCCCCGGCACGCGGCTCGCCCGGACCATGGGCTTGCTCCAGATCGTCGGTACCGTGCTCGCCATCCCGGTCGGCATCGGCAGCGCCTACACGATGTACAAGTCGAACTTCTCGGCCGAAGCCACCTGCCAGAGCCTGCGCGCCAACATCGTCCTCATCCTCGACAAGAGTGTCGACGCCGGCGCGCGCCACATGCTGGTGCGCCGCGACGTCGAAGCCTTCGAGCATACCTGCGGCGACGTCGATCCCGACGCCGCGGCGGCGTTCAAGGCGCTGCTGGCCGTGGACAAGACCGTCGCGCACCCGGCGGCCGTTGCGGCGGTGCCAACGCAGCCGCCCGCCATTCGCAAGATCGAGATGACCGCCAAGAACGCGGATAAGAACGCCGATAAGAGCATCGACAAGCCGGTCGAGCGTAAGGCCGATCCCAAGGTTGACGTGAAGGTTGAGCCTAAGGCCGAAGCGAAGCCGGTGATTGCGGCGGTCGCGGCGGTTCAGCGCGATCCGGCAAACTCCGACAATGCCTGGCTTGAGGCGGTGCGCGGTGCGCTGGTCAATCACACGCCCGAGGCTGCGCCCGCCGAACTTGTTTCCGCGCCGGCCGCCGACGCCAAGCACGCCGAACCCAAAGCTGTCGAGAGCAAGGTTGAGAGCAAACCTGCGGAAACGAAAGCCGCGGTTGCCGCGCCGGCGTTGCGTCCAGCCGTGCACGAGCCGTTACCGCCGTTGCAACCGTTGCCGCAGACGACCTGGAGCGCGCCCGCTTCCGAACCTGCAGCGAAACCCGCTGCTGAGGCTGTCGAGACACCCACCGTCGCGCCGGCCTTGCCGCCACCGGCCTCGATCGCGAACGTGCCTGAGCCACAGCCGCAAACTGCTCAGGCTGATGAGAGCCACCCGGTGCCGCCGGGCGCGATCCCCGAAACACGCCCTTCCGACATGAATCAGCCGGAAGAACGGTCACGCATCGGCGCGCTGATCTCGCATACTCCGGTCTTGAACCGCGTGCTCGACAAGTAGCGGACTGGTCGGCCGCTCGCCGCGGCGCCAGCGCGAGATCGTGTCGATGTCATCCTCGACCTGCCAACGGCCGACTTTGCCGGGCGCCCGCGATGCTTCGGCGACGCGCGTGAGAAACGCCGCGCGCGGCATGTCGTGGAAACCCATCGCCTGCCACAGCGGACCCATCAGCTTGCCGTCGTTGAAACGGTAGCCCCATTTGGCGAGGTGCCAATTGAGCACCGTCATGCCGATGCGTGCCGCGTTCGACTCATTGGTAAACTGGGATTCCGACGTGAAGCCCATGCCGTAGCCGATGCCGTAGCCGCCGCCGGCCAATTCGCCGCGCTCGTTCCAGACCTCGTAGCTGTGCACGTGACCGGCATCGTATGCCTGCGCATAGAGATGCATCATCTGCGGCGTGATCCAGGTCAGGTGCCAGCGGCCTTTGCGCCTTCCGGCGCAAGCGGCGATGACGCGCTCGATGTCGCGGTCGAACGTCACCGTGTAGCGGTTCTGCCGCATCGTCTTGCCGAGGTTTTTGGAGACGTGCATGTCGGCAAACAACAGCGCCGAGCGCTGCGGCGGCGACCACCATTTCAGCGGCGCGACATGGGCCAGCGGATAGAGCCCGCGGCTGTACGCCGACATGAGGGTCGGCAGCGTGAGATCGCCGTGCACCAGGCCGGCCAGCCCCGGCGGATTATCGAACGCGCGCTCCGGGTCGGGCAAAGCATAGTTCGGCGACAGCCATTCCTCGAAATAGACTTTGGCGAAGCCGGGCAGCGCGCCCAGGCGCGACGGCTTGAGCGCTCGGGCCGCGGCCAGCGTCCAGCGCTCGGCGATGTCGATCGGCCGTTCCCGGAACAGCGCATTGCGGCGGCTGGCGGCGGCGCCCTGTGCCGGGGAAAGCGCCATGTGGTCGGCGTGGTAGGCCAAGAGACCCCTTAAAGTGTGGAAATGGCGAAAATCTTGGATTCTATGTCTCACGCCGGGGCTAATGGAGGGTTATCTGAAAGGCTCGAAATCGCGTGTAGTTAACCGGAGCCTGACGCGCCTTGACCGCAGCCACGCTCAATCCCACAAGGCCCCCAGAGACGCCCGATTCAGGGCCGTCCGCGGCGCACCTCCCTATGCATGACAAGATTCTGATCGTCGATTTCGGCTCCCAGGTCACCCAGCTCATCGCGCGCCGGGTCCGGGAGGAGAAGGTCTATTCGGAGATCGTGCCGTTCCAGAAGGCCGAGGAAGCCTTCCGGACCATGAAGCCCAAGGCGGTGATCCTGTCCGGCGGGCCGGCGTCGGTGCTGGACGCCAATGCGCCGCTGGCGCCCCAGGCGATCTACGAGGCCGGCGTGCCGGTGCTCGGCATCTGCTACGGCGAGCAGGCCATGGCGCACCAGCTCGGCGGCAAGGTCGAGGCCGGTCACCACCGCGAGTTCGGCCGCGCCGAAGTCGAGGTCGTCGCCGACAGCCCGATCTTCGACGGCGTCTGGGAGAAGGGCGGCAAGTATCCCGTCTGGATGAGCCACGGCGATCGCGTCACCGAACTGCCGCCGGGTTTTCGCGTGCTCGGCAAGGCGCCGAACTCGCCGATCTCGATCATCGGCGACGACGCCCGCAAATTCTACGCGACGCAATTCCATCTCGAAGTCATGCACACGCCGCAGGGCGCGGCGCTGATCCGCAATTTCGTGCGCAACATCGCCGGCCTGACCGGCGACTGGACCATGCGCGCTTTCAAGGACGAGGCGATCGAGAAAATCCGCAAGCAGGTCGGCAAGGGCCGCGTCATCTGCGGATTGTCCGGCGGCGTCGACTCGGCGGTGGCGGCGGTGCTCATCCACGAAGCGATCGGCGAGCAGCTCACCTGCGTGTTCGTTGATCACGGCCTGCTGCGGCTCGCCGAAGGGCAGAAGGTCGCGGCGCTGTTCCGCGACAGCTACAACATTCCGCTGGTGCA
>CAITEM010000085.1 GCA_903891395.1 uncultured Hyphomicrobiales bacterium
GCGCCTGACATCATGGGCCAAGGCAAGGCCAATCCGACGGCGATGATCCTGTCGGCGGCGATGATGCTCGACTGGCTTGCCGACAAGCACAGTTACCAGCCGGCGGCAGACGCTGCATTGCGCATCGAACGGGCCGTCGATGCCGCCTACGCCTCCGGTCTCAGACCAATGGAATATGGCGGCGACGACGGCACCGCCGCGATTTCCAAAGCTGTTTTGCAAGCGCTGGATTGAGCCGAGAAGCCGTTGATGGCGTTAGCGCACCAAGCTGCACTGGCGAAAAGCGCTACGCTCCACTTCTGGCGTTGCGGCGGATCACCAGGCAGGTGATGTCGTCCGCCTGCAACGTGCCAGCGGAGAAGGTCTCCACTCCGCCGATCACCGCCAGCATCAACTCATGCGGCGAGCGCGCCGCCGATTGCTGCGTGATCTCGAGCAGGCGCTTGACGTGGAACAGACCACCGTCGCGGTCGAAAGCCTCGGTAATGCCGTCGGTATAGAGAAACAGCATCTCGCCTTCGCCGAGGGTAAAGCTGAGTTCGACGAAGGTCTTGTGCTCCATGACGCCGAGCGGCGGATTTCCCGAGCGCCGCAACAGCGCCGCGCTGCCGTCGGCGCGCATGATGATCGGCTCGCAGTGCCCGGCATTGACCAAGGTCACGACACCGGACTCCTCGTGCAGCTCGGCGTAAATTGCGGTGACAAACATCTCGATCGGGTTTTCGCGATACAGCGAATCGTTGACGTGATCGATGCAATCGGCCGGCCTTAAGCCGCTCAGCGCCACGCCGCGCAGCATGGTGCGCGTCACCGCCATGAAGAACGCCGCCGCCACGCCCTTGCCCGAAACATCCGCGACGACAAGGCCGAGGCGGTCGCCATCGATCGGGAACACATCGTAGAAGTCACCGCTCACTTCAAGGGCCGGTTTCATCGACGCGGCAATGCCGGTGTTCGCATAAGACGAGAAATCGGTCGGCAGAATCGAGGCCTGCAAGAGCTGCGCGGTCTTCAAATCGTCATCGATGCGCTCCTGTTTCTGTTGCAACAGCCGGTTCTTCTCCGCGATTTCGGCGGTCCGGTCCGAGACACGCCGTTCCAGCACGCGGTTGTGGCGCGCCAGCGCCGTCTCGGCCTGCTTCTGCTGCGCCCGTACCGCGACCGTCAGCAGGCCGGTGAAAGTGATGACCGCCATGAAACCTTCGAGCAGCAGGATCGATTCATTGTCGGTCTTGCCGACGAAGGAGCCGACGCCGTGCGTGGTCGCAAGCACAACGACGACGGTGATCGCCGCCGAGGCCAGCGTTACACCGCGCGGGCCGGAGCGGAAGCCGGCCCACAGCAACAGCGGCAGGAAGAAATAATCGACGGGATAGTGGCTCCATATTTCCAGACCCGCGATCGCGAGCACCACGGTGAGCACGACGACTGAGGTGACAACGGTGCGCCGGTCCGGCCACGGCTCGCGGTACCAGGCCAGCGCCAAGGCACCAAAGACAGCGATGCCGGCGGCGTCGGCAAGGAAGAAGGTGATGAAGGTGATGCGCACTTCCGCATTCGGTACGAAGCCGTTGGCCCAGAGCGAAAACGTCCCGATCGCGCCGCAGACGAAGGCCGCAGCGAGCGACGAACCAAGCAAAAAGATGACAACGTCGCGCGAGCGGTCGAAGGGATGCCAGGCCCGGGCGAAATGGCGCAGCATCGCCAGCGCGATCAAGGCCTCCAGGATCGAGCCGACACCCGTGCCGGTATTGGTCAGGATGTAGTTCGCGACCGTGGTGTGCGGGTCGTCGAGCAGCGGAAAACCGTTGAGAAACTGGCCCGCAAACACCGCCGGCAAGATGCGCGCGCCGAAGACGAATGTCGCCGCGACCGCGATTCCGGAGGGGGGATAGATCGGGCTGATCTTGGCCGGGCCGATGCCGAACAGCACGACGACAAGTCCGGCGACGCTGTAGGCCGCCAGCACCGCAAGGTTGAGCCATAGCCAGGTGAGCGTGCTGCGCGGCCGGCTTTCAGCCGGTGTCAGCGAGCGGCGTAGGCTGGCGCTGATGTCAGTCATGACGGCATGACGCCGGACCAGATTCTAGGCCGCGCTATCGCGGCAGCGCGGCGACCGCCGCCTCGACGCTATCGTAAATCTGAAACAACTCGAGCAGCCCGCTGATCTCGAAAATCTCGCCGACTTCATCGGACATGCCGGCCAGCGCGATAGTCTGGTTCTTCGCCCGCGCGTTTTTCGCCAGGATGATGAAGGAGCGCAGGCCCGCGCTCGAGACGTAATGCATACCGCCGAGATCGACCACGATGTGACCGTCACGCGACGCGACATCGAGCACCTTTTGCTCCAGCGCCTTGGCAACGGAGCTATCGACGCGGCCGACGATCTTCAGCGTCGTTGCGGACCCGATGCGGCTCTCTGTGACTTCCATGGCTATTCCCAAAACTCAAAATGCATTTAATCGATATGAGAAAGTCCACCCCAACGCCCTACAGATACCCTTCCGCGCCGCAAAAGAAAATGGGATGATCGCCGCGGGGCTGAGGGCGGCGCGTGGAAATCATTGAAAAACTGCTGAAGCTTTGGCAAGGCCCCGTCGAGGACGCCAAAGGCCGCAAGCGCCCCGCTCTCAAACCGACGGAAATCGCCTACGGCATCGACGACAAACCGCCGGCCTATGTCGTGTGGATCGCAGCCATTCAGCACGTGCTGCTGGCCAGCGTCACCACGATATTTCCGTTGTTGGTGTTGGAAGCCGCGCACGCGTCGCACCAGACGGTCCTGGAGGTGATGTCAGGCTCCCTGCTCGCGCTCGGTTTCGGCACCATTCTGTTGTGCCTAAAGTCGGCCGACCTCGGCTCAAGTTCGCTGATGCCCGCGGCATTTTCCGGCGTCTATTTCACCGTCACCGTGGCCGCGGCGCGCCAGGGCGGGCTCCCGCTGGTCGCTGGCATGACGATCTTTGCCGGCTTTGTGCAGCTTCTGATCGGTCACGGCGTGCAGCGGCTGCGGCCCTATCTGCCGACGGAGATCGCAGGCTTCGCCATGTTGATGAGCGGTCTCACGCTCGGCGTGATCGGCTTCAATCTCATCACCGGCGTGTCCGCGGCCTTCGACACCATGAACGCCAATATGGGCACGCCGGCTCTGCTCGGCGTCGCCTGTCTGCTGGTGATGATCTCGCTCTACGTCTGGGGCGCGGCGAGGCTGCGGCTTTATGTCATCCTCATTGTGCTGGCCGGCGGCTATGCCGCCGGCGCCTCCCTCGGCCTGGTGCCGTTCCACGAGATCAAATCGGCCTCCCTGTTCATCGAGCCGCCAGTGCCGAAGCCATCCTGGCCCGTCTTCGCGGTCAATCTGATGCTGCCCTTCGCCGTTGCTGCCGTCGCGACCTCGCTGCGCGCCATCGGCGACCTGACCAGCATGCAGAAGATCAATGACGCCCGCTGGCAGCGCGCCGACATGGGCTCGATCCGCAAGGGACTGATGGCCAACGGCATCGGCATGATGATCGGCGGCATTCTCGGTAGCGTCGGCTTGAGCACGTCCTCGTCCTCGGTCGGCCTGTCGGTGACGACCGGCGTCACCTCACGGTCGGTCGGCTTTGCTACCGGCGCCGTCTTCATCGTGCTGGCCTTTTTGCCGGCGGTACACGAACTCATCATCCTGGCGCCAAGGCCCGTGTTCGGCGCGGCGCTAGTGTTCACGTCGTGCTTCATTATCGTCAACGGCATGCAGGCCATGGTCAGCCGCCTGATGGACGGCCGCCGCACGCTGGTGATCAGCGTCGGATTGCTGCTGTCGTTCAGCCGCTTCCTGTTTCCCGGCTTCTATCAGTCCGCGCCCGACTGGCTGCAGCCGGTCGTGAGCGCGCCGCTGGTGGTCGGCCTCATTGGCGCGCTGCTGCTCAATCTGCTGTTCCGTATCGGCATCAAGAAGTCGGCAACCATCGTCGTCGCGCCCGGCGCCGATGCACTCACCAAGTTGGAGAAATTCGCCGAGCACCAAGGCGGCGTCTGGGGTGCGCGCCGCGACGTCATCGACCGCGCCGTCCGCGCCATGATCGAAACCGCGGAATGTCTCGAACTTCTGATCGAACCCGGTAAATCGGCCAAAGTGACCATGACATTCGACGAATTCTGGCTCGACGTTACGGTCGAGTACGAAGGCAAGCCCTTGATCACCAGTGCCGCCGCACCGAGCCCCGACGAACTTCTGGCGGATGAAAGCCAGCTCACGCGCCTCGGCGCGATCATGATAAGACGTCAAGCAACCAAGCTTGCCACCGATTCTGATGGAGCGATGCAACGCATCCATCTCGGCTTCGAACATTGAGCGCCTATGGAACGTGACAGCCTCACGATCGGCGTGACCAACACGTTTGGCGATATTCCGCACGCCAACAAGCGCATTTCGGAATTTTGCTCGGAACGCAACGTCCCAACCAAACTCCAGAACCGCTTCAGCCTGTCGCTGGATGAAGTCCTTACCAACATCATCACGCACAGCATCGGCGACAGAGGCGACCGCGAAATCGCCGTGAGAATCGACATTGACGGCGGTTTCCTGAGCGCAACGGTCAGTGACGACGGCAAACCGTTCGACCCGCTATCGCAACCGGAGCCGGACATTCATGCGCCCATCGAGAAGCGCAAAGTCGGCGGTCTCGGTATTCATTTGATGCGCAAATTGATGGACAAGGTCGCGTACCGCCGCGCCGGCGGGCGCAACGAACTGAGCTTCGGTATTCGCATCGAAGGCTAACCTTCCGCGAAGCGGCCGACTTTCATTTCCTCAAGATCGAGTTCTTCCTCGATCTCGTGGAGCACGGCGTCGTCGAGTTCGCCGGATCGGTGCATCCGCAACAACTCGGCGCGGCCCGCATTATTGGCAGCCAGCACCGTCGTGAAATGTTCGACGCGGTGCACCATCAGCGTGTCGCTTTCCTCACTGAAGCGGGCGGAAGCGCGAACCCGGTACGAATACTGCTCCACCAGTCGCGGATGCCGGTGGGTGCCGTCCTCCAGCAGAGACGCTTTCTCGACGGCATCGAGTTGCGCCTTGGCGACCCGCACCCTCGCCTGATGCTCGGTCAATTTCGAACCGGAAATTGACGTAAAATTGGCGCTTGCCATCAGCTTGACCAACGGCGCCAGGGTCGTGCCCTGGATCAAGACGGTGACGAGGATCACGGCAAAGGTCACCGCCAGGATGAAGTCGCGGCCGGGAAAGCCTTCCGGCAGCGACAGCGCCGCGGCGAGACTGACCACGCCACGCAGTCCGGCCCAACTCATAATGAAAGGCACCGCCAGCGGCGGGTATGGATCGCGGCTGCGCAGCGACGGGAATAGCTTGCGCGGTAGATAGGTCGTCGGGAAAATCCAGACAAAGCGCGCCGCGATCACGGCGCCGACGATTGCCGCCGTGGCCGGTAAAAGAGTCGCCACCGCGGCCCAATCGCCCCCGAGCCGTGCCAATACGCCGCGCAGCGATAGACCGATCAGCATGAACACCAGCGACTCCAGAATGAACACCACGACCCCCCACACCGCGGCCGAGCGGATACGCGTGGCGGCACTCAGAATGTCGTGCTGTTTCCAGCCGAGCATCATCCCGCAAGCGACGGTCGATAGCACGCCGGACACGCCGATTTTGTCCGCGGCGATGTAGGAGATCCAGGCTGTGAGAAAGCTCCAGATGATGATCAGGTCGGAATCGCGCATGCGGCGGGTGACGAAAATCGACGCCATGCCGAAGGCGATGCCGACGACGATGCCGCCGATCGCCAGCCAGCCGAATTCAAGCGTGGCGTGGCCGGCATTGAAGACGCCGGTCAGGCTCGCGGCGACCGCGAGCCGCAAAAGCACCAGCCCGGAGGCGTCGTTGACCAGACTTTCGCCTTCCAGCAGCAGGATGACGCGCGGCGGCAGCGGCAGACTTTTCAACACGGCCTTAGCTGCGACCGAGTCCGGTGGCGAGACGATCGCGCCGAGCGCGAAACAGGCGGCCCACGGCAGACCGGGCTGCACCCAATGGGCGACAACGCCGACGACCAGCGTCGTGAACACGACCGCGCCGACTGCAAGCTGGAGAATAATGCGTAGATCAGCACGAAAATCACGCCACGCCGTGAAGTAAGCGCTGGCCATCAGCAACGGCGGCAGAAACAGTACCAGCACGAGATCGGGATCGAGCTCAAGATCGGGCGCGCCGGGAATCAGCGCAATGGCAATGCCGCCGAGGATCAGCGCGGCCGCGCGCGGCAGCCGGAGCTTTCTCGCCGCCAATTCGAGCACGACGACAGCCGCCATCAGCAGCAGAAGCACTTCAAAGCGTGAGACAATCGTCATGAAGCCAACGTGAAAAGGTGCGGTAACGCGGCCGGAGCCGTGAACCTTATCTCACACCATGGTTCGTGATTTACAAGGCGGCTAATGCCGCAAGCGGCGCGGGCTATAACCCGACGAAGTCCTTGATCGCCGTCAAGAACTGCTGCGGCTGCTCGAGCGGCGGGCAATGGCCGCAGCCGGGCAACTCGATGTACGTCGCGCCTTCGATCTTGTCGGCAATGAGCTTGTTGAGCGGCGGCGGCGTCGCCTGATCGAACTCGCCGACCAGCACCAGCGTCGGCACTTTCAGCCGGTGCAGTTGCGGCTCGAGGTCGGCTTCTTGCAATATCTGGCAGGCGTGTTGGAACGCCTTGGGCTCGATGCCCATCAGCACGCGCTTGCGCTCGTCGATCAATTCCGGATGCGCCGCCAGATAAGCCGGCGAGAACACGCGCTTGGCCGCGATCTCGGCGATGGCGCCGAGACCACCTTCGGCGACCTTCGCCGACATCACTTCAAACTGCTTCTTGCCTTCCGGCGGGAAAGCCGCCGCGGCGTCGCTGACGACCAGCTTGGAAATGCGCTCCGGATGCGCCAGCGCGAAAGCCAGCGCCACGGTGCCGCCGAAGCCGTTGCCGATCAGCACTGCGTCATTGGCGATGCCGAATTCCTGGAAGCCGTCCTCAAGCGCCGCGATGTAAGCGTCCATCAATGGCAGCAAACAGGGCTGCGAGCCGTGAAAACCCGGAAGGTTGAAGAGTGTGACGCGATGCTTGGCGGCGAGCGCCTCCAGCACCGGATCGAAGGCGTGGCGGTCGGCCAGCAGCGAGTGAAAGAGCACCAGGTCCGGCCCCTGGCCGGTCCGCACCGCGGTCAGCGCACCGTGGCCGGCGCTCAGTTGTTCGAACTGCATGCGGTCCTCCTCAAGCTGACAAGCAAACGGCCGCGCCGCAAGCGGCGCAGCCGTTATCTTATAGAAACGCCGAACCGAGGCTATCAGTTCCCTTCACGCCAGATGCCAAGCACCTGCTGCGCCGGCTTGTCGGAGATCGAAAACAGCACCGATTCTTCCGCCGGTTCGTGATGGAAGGTCTTCCACGACGGCACGACGAACACGTCGTTGACGCCCCACTCGTAGGGTTTGCCGTCGATGATCGTTTTGCCCTTGCCCTCGGCGCAGGCGAAGATCGTTCCGTCAGTCGAGCGGTAAGGCTCGCCCTTGAAGCC
>CAITEM010000086.1 GCA_903891395.1 uncultured Hyphomicrobiales bacterium
ACCGTCGTCGACAATATCGGCATGCCAGGCTCCGGCATCAACATGACCTACAACAACACCGGCACCATCGGCACGCAGGACGGCGACATCCAGATCAAGCTGAAGGAAGGCCACAAGCCGACGGCGGATTACGTCAGCATCTTGCGCGAGGAATTGCCGGTGCGATTCCCCGGCGTGGTGTTCTCGTTCCTGCCGGCCGACATCATCAGCCAGATTTTGAATTTCGGCGCGCCGGCGCCGATCGACTTGCAGGTCAGGGGCCCCGATCTCGCGGCGAATTTCGACTACGCCCAGAAACTGCTGCGGCAGTTGCGGCACGTCCCGGGCTTGGTCGACGCGCGAATCCAGCAGTCGCTGAGCAGTCCGGGCTTCAACGTCGACGTTGACCGCACGCGCGCACAATATGTCGGCGTCACCGAGCGCGACGTCACCAACAGCATGGTGGTGAATCTCGCCGGCTCGAGCCAGGTGGCGCCGACGTTCTGGCTGAACCCGGCCAACGGCGCGTCCTATCCGATCGTGTTGCAGACTCCGCAATATCAGTTGGACACGCTGAGCACGCTCAAGAGCCTACCGATCACGGCGGCGGGCGCGCAGTCGCAGACACTGGGCGCCATCGCCGACATCAGCCGCGTCAGCCGCAGCGCGGTGATCTCGCAATACAACATCCAGTCGATGATCCAGATCTACGCGACGACGCAAGGGCGCGATCTCGGCGGCGTCGCCGCGGATGTGCAGCAGGCCATCGACGACACCGCGAAAGACGTGCCGAAGGGCGCGCAGGTCATCTTGCTCGGGCAGGTGAGGACCATGAACAGTGCCTTCAGCGGCCTGCTGTTCGGCCTGCTCGGCGCCATCGTGCTGATCTATCTGCTGATCGTCGTCAATTTCCAGTCCTGGGGCGATCCCTTCGTCATCGTGACGGCCTTGCCGGCGGCCTTGGCCGGCATCGTCTGGACGTTGTTTGCCACCGGCACGACTCTGTCGGTGCCGGCGCTGACGGGCGCCATCATGTGCATGGGCGTCGCCACCGCAAACAGCGTGCTGGTCATCAGCTTTGCTCGCGAACGGCTGGTCGAACTCGGCAATCCGGTCGAGGCGGCGCTCGAGGCCGGCTTCGTGCGCTTCCGCCCCGTGCTCATGACCGCGCTGGCCATGATCATCGGCATGGCGCCCATGGCGCTCGGACTGGGCGAGGGTGGCGAGCAGAACGCGCCGCTCGGCCGCGCCGTTGTCGGCGGTCTCATTTTTGCTACCATCGCAACGCTTATGTTCGTTCCGGTCGTTTTCAGCCTGCTTCACGAACGTGACGCCAAACGATCGGTCCAACCGCTTGGAGAACCGCATGTCGCCTGATCCCGCCCGGCCGGTTTTGTCGCGCCGCGGGCTTCGCCTCGCCGGTCTTGCCGCCGTGATTGTCGCGGTCGCGATTGTCGCCATCGGCGTTACGACGCGGCGCATGGCCGATGCCCACTTGAGCGAATGGACCGAAAAGCAGGCTTTGCCGGTGGTCGCGGTGGCGATGCCCGACACCAAAGGCAAGCGCATGGCCATCGATCTGCCAGGCCGCCTCGAAGCCTACTCGCAGGCGCAGATTTTTGCCCGCGTCAGCGGCTACCTCAAGGAGTGGAAGGTCGATATCGGCACGCCGGTGAAGGCCGGACAATTGCTTGCGGAAATCGACGCGCCCGATCTCGACCAGCAGATCATGCAGGCGCAGGCGGAAGTCACCAGCGCCGAGGCCAACGCGACATTGTCGCGCGCCACGCTGGAGCGTGGCCAATCGCTGATGTCGTCCGGTTACGTCTCCAAGCAGGATATCGACCAGCGTACGGCCGATTCGGCGAACAAGTCGGGGCTGGTTAAATCGGTCACGGCCAATCTCGACCGGCTGCGCGTGCTGGAGAAATACAAGCGCATCACCGCGCCATTCGACGG
>CAITEM010000087.1 GCA_903891395.1 uncultured Hyphomicrobiales bacterium
TCGACGTCGCCGCCGGCGACAAGATTCCCTCGAAGGGCGGTCCCGGCATCACGCGTTCCGATCTGCTGGTCATCAACAATATCGATCTGGCGCCCTACGTCGGCGCCTCGCTCGACGTGATGGACCGCGACGCCAAGAAAATGCGTCACGCGCGGCCTTTCGTTTTTACCAACATGCGCGAGGGTAAAGGCGTCGACGAGATCGCTCAATTCATCGAGCAAAAGGGCGGTCTCGGCGGGTGATCCACCTCCGCTCATTCCCGCAGGCGGAAACCCTGAGCCCAGTCCAGAAAAACCGGATACTTGCTCGCAAGGCCGCCAGTTCTTAAAAAAGTGGGGCGCCCGTTTCCGCACCGGCACCCGCGCCAACAATGGCGCCGCCGACGGCATCCTGCGCATTGGCGCTTGTCATGGTCGACAACACGGCCAAGGTCGCAGCAGCAAGAATTGCCTTGCGCATGATAAACCCTCCAGTATTGATCCAAAAGTGAGAATAAAACGCGTATTCGGAGACTTGGTTCCATGAATGCTGTTGATCGCCTGACCGCCGCGCTGGCCCGTATCGACGATGCGACCGGCGAGGGCGCGCGCGCCTGCCTGACGGTCTATCGCAGTCAGGCTCTGGCCGCCGCGCAAGCGGCCGATGCGCGCGCCAGGGCCGGGGTCACGCTCGGGCCGCTCGACGGCGCTATCGTTTCCATTAAAGACTTGTTCGACGTCGCCGGTGAGGTGACGCGCGCCGGCTCGAAAGTTCTCGCCGACGAGGGCAAGCCGGCGGAGCGCGATGCGCCGATCGTGCAACGCCTGCGCGCAGCCGGTGCGGTCATCGTCGCCAAGACCAACATGTCGGAATTCGCCTTCACCGGCGTCGGCATCAATCCGCATTTCGGCACGCCCGGCATTCCGGCGGATCGCGAGCGCGTGCCTGGCGGCTCTTCGTCCGGGGCAGGCGTCGCGGTCGCCGATGCGATGTGCGAGATCGCCATCGGCACCGACACCGGCGGATCGGTGCGCATTCCCGCGGCGCTGTGCGGCGTCACCGGCTTCAAGCCGAGCCGTCAGCGCGTGCCGACCGCTGGCGCGTTCCCTTTGTCGGGCACGCTCGATTCGATCGGCCCGCTGGCGCGTCATATCGCCGATTGCGCCAATGCCGACGCCGTCATGGCGGGCGAGACGCCGTGGCCGCTTGAATTTGCGCCGCTCGCCGGTTTGCGCATCGGCATCGCGCAGGGTTCAGCCGTGGACAATCTCGACGACACTGTCGGCAAGCGTTTTCCCGCCGCGCTCGACCGCCTGAAAAAAGCCGGGGCACGGCTGTCGGACGAGGCGCTGCCGCTGATCGACGACATGACGCAATTGCTGTCGCGCACCAGCATCCTGGTGGCCGAAGCCTATGCCATCCATCGCGACCGGCTGGCGCGCCGGGCCGACGATATCGATCCGGTCATCGTGCTGCGCACCACGCGCGGCCGCGATATTCCGTCGGCGGATTACATCGACGCGCTTCGGACCCGCGCCGCGCTGATCAAGGCCTGGGACGCACGACTCGCCGATCTCGACGTTTTGGCCATGCCGACGACGCCGATCGTCGCGCCGCGCTTCGACGAGGTCGCCGATCCAAAGTCCTTCATGGCGAAAAACGCGATGCTGTTGCGCAACACCACGGTCGTCAATTTCTTCGATGGCTGCGCGGTGTCGTTGCCGCTGCCGCGCGAGGGCGGTTTGCCGGTCGGGTTGATGCTGGTCGCGCGCAACGGCCAGGATCGCCGGCTGCTGCGGATCGCGGCCGCTGTGGAGCGGCTATTCGCCGCCTAAGCCGTTTTTCCGGCTTGTAAGTATGCGAACAAATCCGGCATCATCGCCGCCAACAGCCTTGAAAGCTGGCCTAGGGAGAGAACAATGAAACGCGAAACGCCCTCGATGCATAACCGCGTCAACCGTCGTCTTTTCAGCGCCGGTCTCGGCGCTGGCCTGGTTGCCGGCACGGCGCCGTTCAACATCGTGCGCGCGCAAGGCGCCGCGCTGAAGATCGCCGTCATCCTGCCGCGTTCGGGCTACCTCGCGCCTGCCGGTCAAAGCTGCCACCGCGGCGCGCTGATCGCGCCCAAGGTGCTGTCCGACTACGGCTACAAGGTCGAACTGATCCACATCGATTGCGAATCCAACGCCGACGTCGCGCGCACCCAGGCCGAGCGCGCCATCAACGACGGCGCCCAGGCGGTCGTCGGCGCTTTCGACTCCGCCTCGACGCTGGCGATCGCGCAGGTCTGCGAACAACGCAAGATTCCCTTCGTCGTCAATATCGGCGCTTCGCCGCAGTTGACCGAACAGGGCTACAAATTCCTGGTCCGCAACTTCCCGACCGGCGGCATGCTGGTCACCAACGGCCTCAAGCTGATCAAGGACGAACTGGCCGCCACCAAGCTCGACGCCAAGACTGCGGTGTTCCTGCACGCCAACGACAATTTCGGCACGGCGCAACGCGCCGCGATGGACAAGATATTCCCGGCCGCCGGCATGCCGTTCCAGTTGCTGGAGTCGATCGCCTACGATCCCAAGGCGCAGGATCTGTCCGTCGAGGTCACCAAAGTGCGCGCGCTCAATCCCGATTTGCTGATCGTGGTGACGCGCGCCGCGGACGCCATCAAGATGGTGCGCGACATGGTGCGCCAGCGCTTCGAGCCGAAGGGCATCATTTCACCAGGTTCGCCGGGCCTCTACGACGAGGAGTTCTACCAGGCGCTCGGGCCTTTGGCGGATTACGCGATGTACAATCTGCCGTGGGCCAACCCGAAATCGCAAATGACGCAGGCGCTGGAAGCTGCGTTCAAGCCAGCGAACCCGGGTTTCCGTTTCCCGGTCGAATGCTTCAACGTCGGCTTCACCTTCGAAGCTCTGCTGGTCGCCGCCACGGCCTTCAAGAAGGCCGGCACCACCGACGGCACCGAACTGATGAAAGCGGTGCGCGCTACCGATATCGCCGAACACGTTATGATCGGGCCCGCCATCAAGTTCGACGACAAGGGCCAGAACGTCGGTATCCCGTCGGCGGCGGTGCAGAACCTGCACAGAACGCCGACCGTCACGCTGCCCGCCGACGTCGCCACCGCGACGCCGACATTGCCGATTCCCGGCTGGCAAAAGCGGACCTGAACACTTGCGAATAGGGATGAATGGCCGGTTCGCCAAAGCATGAACCTCGCGATTGTCCTCAACGTCGTCATTCAGGGCGTGCTCACGGGGCTCATGTATGGGCTGATGGCGCTCGGCCTGTCGGTGATTTTCGGTGTCGTGCGGGTGGTGAACTTCGCGCACGGCGAATTCGCCGTCGTCGCCATGTACGCAACGTACCTTCTGTTCGTCGGGCTCGGGCTCGATCCGCTGATCTCTCTGGTGCCGATCGCCATCGCCTTCTTCGCCATCGGGTATGTCCTGCAGATCACGCTGGTTCACCGCTTCGTGGGGCGCTCCGAGCATGAGCAGTTCATCCTGCTGGTCGGCCTCGCCATCATCATCGTCAACGGCTTGCTGATGATCTTCGGGCCGGACGCGCGTCCGACCAACCTGCCGTATTCGCTCGACAGCTTTGCTATCGGTCCGTTGTTCATCGATACGGCGCGGGTCTACGCCGCGGTCGCGGCGCTGCTGGTGTCGGCGGCGCTGTTCGCCTTCTTCCGTTACACCAGCACGGGTACGGCGATCCGCGCTTGCGCCGACAACCTCACCGGCGCCGGCGTCGTCGGTCTCAACGTCAAGCGGCTCTATGCCGTGACCTTTGGCATTGGCCTGGCCTGCGTCGGCGCCGCGGGCGCGCTGATGGTGACGATTGCCGACGCCAGTCCGTCTTTGGCGCAGTCGTTCACACTGCTTGCCTTCACCATCGTCATCATCGGCGGCCTCGGTTCAATGACGGGGGCGCTAATCGGCGGCGTCCTGATCGGCGTGTCCGAAGCAATGGCCAGCTTCTTCTTCGCGCCGTCGATGAAGAGCATGTTCTCCTTCGCGCTGCTGGTGGCGGTGCTGGTGCTGCGTCCGCAGGGCCTGATGGGCCGGCGCGCATGAGCGATATGTGGGCGGCGATCCCTCCGCGCGGCCGCATTGTCCTTGCGATGCTGTTGGCGCTGCTGCTCGTCGCGCCTGCCGTGCTCGACCGCTATTTGATGTCGGTGCTGATTCTCATTTTCTACTTCGCCTTCGTCGGCCAGGCCTGGAACATCATGATGGGCTATGCCGGGCAGCTATCACTCGGCCATGCCCTCTATGCCGGGCTCGGTGGTTACGTCGCCGCGCTGCTGTGGTTCTATTTCGGCATCGGGCCATGGATCGGCGTCTTCGCCGGCGTCGCGGTAGCGGCGGCCTTCGGTGCGGTCATCGGTTGGCTCGGCTTTCGCTTCGGCATCCAGGGCGTCTACTTCGCGCTGCTGACCATCGCCTTTGCCGAATTCACCCGGATCGCCTTCGACAACATGGCCTTCACCGGCGGTCCGTCCGGCCTTTTTCTGCTTTACGACGAGCACCGCGCGGGCGAGTGGTGGAACCTGCGCGGCGGGCCGATGCTGTTTTATTATCTCGGCCTGATCCTGGCGGCCGGCGGCGCGCTGCTGACCGCGTGGTTGTCGCGCTCGCGCCTCGGCTATCAGTGGCTGGCGGTGCGCGAAGACCAGGAAGCGGCGCTGTCGCTCGGTGTCGGCGCCTTCCGTGCCAAGATGATTGCGGTGCTGATCTCGGCCAGTATGACGGCGATCGGCGGCGTGTTTCTGGCCTTCTATAACAACAGCCTGTTCCCGTCGCAGGCCTTCGAGATCGGCCGTTCTATCGAGATCATTCTGGCGCCGGTCATCGGTGGTCTCGGCACCATTTTCGGACCGATCATCGGCGCCTTCATCCTCACGCCGCTCGGCGAAACGCTGATCGCGCTAACCGCCAAGTTTGGCCTCGATCTGCCCGGCACCAAGGCGGTGTTCTACGGCCTGACTTTGATGATCATCATCACGCTGCGGCCGGACGGCGTCTGGCCTTGGCTCAAGCGCCTGCTCGGTCTGGAGTTGAAGCCATGACCGCGCTGCTCAAGGTCGACGGCATCAGCAAGCGTTTCCGCGGTCTTGTGGCAGTGGACCGGCTTTCCTTTGAGGTGCCGCAAGGCAGTATCTTCGCCGTGATTGGCCCGAACGGCGCCGGCAAGACGACGCTGTTCAACATGATCGCCGGCGTCTTCGCGCCGGACGGCGGCACGATCAGCTTTGCCGGCGAACGCATCGATGGCCTGACGCCGGACAAGGTCTGCCAGCGCGGCATCGGCCGCACCTACCAGATCGTGCGGCCGTTTCCGGCGCTTAGCGTCGAGGACAATGTCATTGTCGGCGCGCTGCTGCATCGTCCGCGCGTCGCCGACGCCCGCATCCATGCGCTCGACGTTCTGCGCCGCCTCGATCTCTTCGGTAAGCGCGCGCAACGCGCTTCGTCCCTGACGCTGCCCGACCGCAAGCGGCTCGAGGTTGCACGTGCGCTCGCCACCGATCCGAAGCTGCTGCTGCTCGACGAGGTGATGGCGGGCCTGCGTCCGACCGAGACCGACCGTATTGTGTCGATCCTGCGCGATCTGAACCGCGACACCGGGCTGACGATCCTGTTGATCGAGCATGTCATGCGCGCGGTGATGGCGCTCGCCGGCCAAATCCTCGTCCTGAACCACGGCAAGCCGATTGCGCAGGGTGTGCCGCGCGAGGTGGTGCAGGATCGTGCCGTGATCGACTCGTATCTGGGAGCGGAGGCGCTCTCATGATGCTCAAGGTCGAAAACCTCGACGTCTTCTATGGCGATGCCCAGGCGCTCGACGGCGTGACGATCGAGATCGAGGAAGGCTCGATTGTCGCCATCGTCGGCGCCAATGGCGCCGGTAAGACGTCGCTGATCCGCGCCATCGCCGGCATGCACA
>CAITEM010000088.1 GCA_903891395.1 uncultured Hyphomicrobiales bacterium
ATATTTCCAAGCTCAAGCGCGACATGGTGATGAAGAAATTCAAGAAGGCGGCGAAGAAGGGCGATGGCAAGCCGCTCGCCGACGACAAAGAGCCGTCGCATCATATCGGCTAGCGATCCGTCACCCTGAGGCGCGCTCTCTTTTTCCCTCCCCCCTTGTGGGGGAGGGTCAGGGAGGGGGGTGATTGCGATGATGGTTGTGACCCCCACCCCCAACCCCTCCCCACAAGGGGGAGGGGAGTTCTAGAGTGTGCCCATGTCCCTTCGCCTGATCTTCATGGGCACGCCCGATTTCGCGGTGCCGACGCTGCTCGCGCTGGTCGCCGCCGGTCACGACGTCGCGGCGGTCTATACGCGCGCGGCCAAACCCGGCGGGCGGCGCGGGCTGGAGCTGGTGCCGTCGCCGGTCGAGCGTGAAGCCACCAAGCTCGGCATTCCGGTGCTGACGCCGGCATCGCTCAAGACGTTGGACGCGCAAGCCCAGTTCGCCGCCTTCAATGCCGATGCCGCGGTGGTGGTGGCGTATGGCATCATTCTGCCCAAGGCGGTGCTCGCGGCGCCACGGCTCGGCTGCTTCAATGTGCACGCTTCGCTGCTGCCGCGCTGGCGCGGCGCGGCGCCGATCAACCGCGCCATCATGGCCGGCGACAGAGACAGCGGCGTCACCATCATGCAGATGGACGAGGGCCTCGATACCGGCGCGATGGTGCTGATCGATCGTCTGCCGATCGGCGCCGACATGACGGCCGGCGATTTGCACGATGCGCTGGCGGCGTTGGGCGCCGACGCGATGCCGCGCGCATTGGCGGCGGCGGAGCGCGGCACATTGATCGCGACGCCGCAGCCGGAGGCGGGCGTTATTTACGCGGCGAAAATCAGCAAGGATGAAACGCGCATCGATTGGGCGAAGCCGGCGGCACAGGTGCATGACCACATTCGCGGCCTGTCACCCTTTCCAGGTGCCTGGTTTGAGCTCGGCGGCGCGCGGGTGAAGGTGCTGCGCTCGACGCGCGGCGACGGCTCGGGCGCGCCGGGAACGACGCTGGACGATAGACTGACCCTTGCCTGCGGCGATGGCGCGGTGCGGCTGGTGCAGATTCAACGTGCCGGCGCCAAAGCGATGATGGCCGACGAATTCCTGCGCGGCACGCCGGTCGCACGCGGCACGGTGGTTTCCTGATGCCCCGTTACAAACTCATCGTCGAATATGACGGCGCGCCGTTCTGCGGTTGGCAGACGCAAGCCGACCAGCTCACCGTGCAGGGCGTGCTGACGTCGGCGGTCGAGGCGCTGTCGGGCGAAAAAATCCTGGTGCAGGGTGCGGGCCGCACCGACGCCGGCGTGCACGCGCGCGGGCAAGTCGCACATGTCGATTTTGCCAAGGATTGGGAAACCGACACCGTGCGCGACGGGTTGAACGCGCACTTACGGCCGCATCCAGTCGCGGTGCTGTCGGCCGAGCGCGTCGGCGACGAGTTCAACGCCCGCATGTCGGCGCGCAAACGTCACTATCTCTATCGCATCGTCAACCGGCGGCCGGATCTCACCTTCGACCTGAAATATGCCTGGCGCGTGGCGCGCCCGCTCGACGCGGCGGCGATGCACGTCGCCGCGCAACGCCTCGTCGGCAATCACGATTTTACGACCTTCCGCTCCACCGAATGCCAGGCGGCGTCGCCGGTGAAGACGCTCGATCAGCTCGATGTCGAACGCGACGGCGTGGATGTGCTGGTGCGCGCTTCGGCGCGCTCTTTCCTGCACAACCAGGTGCGCTCGATGGTGGGCTCGCTGGTCATGGTCGGCGCCGGCAACTGGAGCGCCGGCGATCTTGGCCAGGCGCTCGCCGCGCGCGACCGCACCGCCTGCGGCCAGGTCGCGCCGCCGGACGGGCTGTATCTGATGAAGGTGGATTATTGAGCCGCCTTTTTAGCCGGAACCCCTGTGGCGCCTGATTATTGCTACCCTATATCCGAGGGACAGATTTCACAGGAGCGCTTTCATGAGCACGTATGGTTCGGCGGTTTGGTCTGGCGGCATCAAGGATGGCAAAGGGTCGATTTCGACCAAAAGCGGTGCGCTCAAGGATTATCCTTACGGCTTCGCCAGCCGTTTCGAGGGCAAGCCCGGCAGCAATCCTGAGGAATTGATCGGCGCCGCCCATGCGGCCTGTTTCACCATGGCGCTGTCGCTGATCCTCGGTGAAGCCAAACTGACGGCCGAGAAGATGGAAACGCAGGCCGACGTGACGCTGACCAAGCAGGCCGACGGCTACGCGATTACCGCCGTGCACCTGACGCTGAAAGCAAAAATTCCCGGCGCCGACGACGCGAAATTCCAGGAGCTTGCCGCCAAAGCCAAAGCCGGCTGTCCGGTGTCCAAGCTGCTGAAGGCCGACATCACTCTGGATGCGTCGCTGGTGTGATGCTGTCATTCCGGGGCGCGAACCATAAGCGCGTCAACGCGTCTTCGACGCGCCATGGTTTGCGAACCCGGAATCCAGAGGCATAAAACGAATTATCTGGATTCCGGGTCCGCGCCTTCGGCGCTCCTCTCCATGAGGGTTAGGCCGCAAAATACCTATCGATGATCTTGCGATAGATCGCCGTCAGCGCGACGAGGTCGGCGACCGGCACCCGCTCGTCGATGGCGTGCATGGTCTGTCCGACCAGGCCGAACTCGACCACCGGGCAGTAGTGCGTGATGAAGCGGGCGTCCGACGTGCCGCCGGTGGTCGATAGCTCCGGCTTGCGGCCGGTGGCTTCGAACACGGCGCTGCTTACCAGTTCGGTGAACGGACCGGGCTTGGTCACAAACACGCCGGCGTTCGACGGCTCGAACTTGAAGGCGAACTTGATCTTGCCGTTGGCGGCCTTCGCCGCCCGCGTCTCAAGGAGAGCCTTCAGCGACTCCAGCGTGTGGCAATCGTTGAAGCGGATGTTGAAGCGCGCGCGGGCTTCGCCGGGAATAAGATTGACCGTCTTGTTGCCGACATCGATCGTGGTGAATTCGAAGCCCGACGGCTGAAACGTCGCGCTGCCCTTGTCGAGCGGCTCCGATTGCAGCGCGTTAATCAAGGTGACGATGTTGCGCACCGGATTGTCGGCGCGCTGCGGATAGGCGACGTGGCCCGACTTGCCCGTGACGATCAGCGTGCCGTTGAGCGAGCCGCGGCGGCCGATCTTGATGGTGTCGCCGAGTTCGTTCTGGTTGCTCGGCTCGCCGAGAATGCAGTGATCGAACTTCTCGCCGTGCTCGGCGGCCCATTGCAACAGCTTGGGCGTGCCGTTGACCGCGACGCTCTCTTCGTCTCCCGTGATCAGGAACGAAATCGATCCCTTTGGCTTGCCGCCATTGGCGCTGAGATAATCGAGCACGGCGGCGATGCAGCAGGCGATGCCGCCCTTCATGTCGACCGCGCCGCGGCCGAACAGTTCGCCGCCCGCGACCTCGCCGGCGAATGGCGGATGCGTCCAGGCCTTTTCGTCACCGGCCGGCACGACGTCGGTATGACCGGCGAACGTCAGATGCGGCGCGGCGGTGCCGATGCGGGCGTAGAAATTCTCGACGTCGTCCGCGCCCGGCTCGCTGAAGGTCATGCGGTGCACGGTAAAGCCCGCCTGCTTTAGCATGCCTTCGAGAAACGACAGCGCGCCGCCTTCCGCCGGTGTGACGGAAGGACAGCGCAACAGATCGCGGGCGATGGCGACGGGATCGGCGGTCATTAAAATTTGAGCGACAGATTGTCGTGAGGAGAACCGGCCACCTCCAGCAAATCGGGAAGTGTGAGTTTCACTTCCTCGATCATGCTCGGCCAGCTATCGGCCTCGACGACGAGGCCGGGAACGTCGGTGCTGGTGGCGATCCAGACGCTGGCTTCGCCATCCCATCGGGCCTGGATGTCAATATCGCGGCTCATTGCGTCAGAATCCGCCGCTTTGCCGGCGAGGTCAATCCCTCTGCGGTCATGTCTTGGGCTGTGTTGGGTAGAGGTCGGGGGCCAGCGGGTCGGGGCCATAGTTGTTCGGTCCGGCGGTGCCGGGGAGAAATCCAAGTTCGACGATGTACCACAGGCCGACCAGCACCAGTGCGACCTGAAACATCGTATCGCCGGCGTTATGCACCCACGGATCGCCGGTAAAGCGAAACAGATCGGATACAGCCTTGAGCAGGTTGATGCCCAGCGCGACGTAGGCGAAGTCTTTCGGCTTGTTGCGATCCTGGAAGCGTTTCGCGTTCAAGCAATAACCCATGAACAGAACAGCGACCGCGAGGATGAAAGACATCAGCCGGCCGCTGAACGTAAAGAACATCGACGTGCCCTGAACCGTCCAGAACAGCCAGCCGATCACGAAAGCACATACGATGAGGGTAATGATACCGATCCACCAATTGCCGCGGTTGATGCGGCCTTTGGTCGAGAACAACAAATCCGGAAAACCCATCTCAGCCTCCTTGAGTGTGATCCGGTCGTTAGTCGCTCCTAATCGCGCAAAAGTTCATTGATGCTGGTCTTGGAGCGGGTGCGCTCGTCGACGCGCTTGACGATGACGGCGCAGTACAGGCTGGGGCCGCCGTCCTTGCCCGGCAGCGTGCCCGGCACGACCACGGAGTAGGGCGGCACTTCGCCGATCAATATGTCGCCCGTCGCGCGGTCGACGATCTTGGTCGAGGCGCCGAGGAACACGCCCATCGACAGCACCGCGCCTTCGCGCAGGATGACGCCTTCGGCGACTTCCGAGCGCGCGCCGACGAAGCAATTGTCCTCGATGATGACGGGCCCGGCCTGCAAGGGCTCGAGCACACCACCGATGCCGACGCCGCCGGAGATGTGACAGTTCTTGCCGATCTGCGCGCAGGAGCCGACGGTGGCCCAGGTGTCGATCATGGTGCCTGAATCGACATAGGCGCCGAGGTTGACGAAGGACGGCATCAGCACCACGCCGGGGGCAATGTAAGCCGAGCGGCGCACCACGGCGCCGGGCACAGCGCGGAAGCCACCCTTCTTGAACTTGGCGGCGTTCCAGCCCTTGAACTTGGAATCGACCTTGTCCCACCACGCCGCCTTGCCGGGGCCGCCGGTGATCACGCTCATGTCGTTGAGGCGGAACGACAGCAGCACGGCCTTCTTCAGCCATTGATTGACCTGCCAGATGCCGTCGCTCTGGCGCTCGGCGACGCGGGCCGCGCCGGTGTCGAGCAGGCCGAGCGCGGTGTCGACCGCCTTGCGCACGGCGCCCTTGGTCTTCGGCCCGACCTTGTCGCGGGCTTCGAAGGCGTCGTCGATGGTCTTGGCAAGGGTCGTCAGAAGCTTGGCGTTGGACATTGATGGCCTCGAATTTATTGGGTCCCGGGTTGTCGGGGGCGAGGGGCGGGGCTGTCAAGCCGCGCGGCGCGGGGTAGTCTTGAGGCTCGGCAAAGGCTGGGGAGAAACGACAGATGAACCGCGGAATCCAACGTTTTGGGCTGGCGATGGCGGCTTTGGCGGTGACGGCCGGACCGGCCTCCGCGCACCATGTCATGGGCGGCCGGATG
>CAITEM010000089.1 GCA_903891395.1 uncultured Hyphomicrobiales bacterium
CCGGCTTTCATCGCGGTGGTGGCGGCGGCGAGTTTGATCCAAGGCAGCCACGCGATGTTCTACGGCTTCACGGCGGTGCAATGGCGCAGCTCAGGCTTAGACGGCACCGTGATCGCGGCGCTGTGGGCGCTCGGCGTCGCCGCCGAGATCGTGCTGTTCGCCTTGTCGGCGCGGCTGCCGCCGTTCTTTACGCCGACGGCGCTGATGATGGTTGGTGCGATCGGCGCGGCCTTGCGCTGGACCGGCATGGCGTTCGATCCGCCGTTCCTGGCGCTGCCGTGGCTGATGCTGCTGCACGCGTTGTCGTTCGGCGCGACGCATCTCGGCACCATCAGCTTCGTCGCGCGCCATGCACCGCCCGGGCAAAGCGCGACGGCGCAGGGCTACCTTGCCATTGTCATGGGTCTGGTGATGGCCGGCTGCACCGCGATGTCGGGCGTGCTGTTTGCCGCCTTCGGCAGCTACGCCTTCATGGCGATGGCGCTAGCGGCGGTCGTTGGCGGCGCTTGCGCTGTGGTAGCGAACCGAGCCGGTGGTGATGCGGCGCGTTGAGCGGATCTGCACGCTCTGCGCCGGCCGGTCGCAACTGGCGACGATGCCGTCGAGCGCGCGGCCTTGCATGAAGATCATCTTGCGCGACAGGCCGCCGTTGCGGCTGATCCAGCGCCGCACCGGGTTGGGATAGATATTCCACAAAGCCTGCGTGCCGAGCGGGCTGGTGACGACGCGGCCTTCCTCGTCGGGCATCCACGCGGCGTGGAAGCCGAAGCGGGCGCGCTGCGTCGCGCAGACTTTGGCTGGCGGGATAATGCCGAGCAACAGCGTGCAGGCCGACAGGCAATTGCCGTCGACGACGACGCGCTCGCCTGAGGTGCGCAGCATGCTGAAAGCTTGCAGGTAATGGCCGATCTGGCCGCCACGGTCTTCGGAGATGCGCATGGTGGCAAAGGCCGGCGTAATGCCGGACACCAGCAGCGCAGCGCAGAGCAACAGGCCCCGAAAACGCATCACCCCAACCCCGTTAACTTCCAATACCTCGATACCCGCGAGGCAAGCTTAACCGGCCGTTAACCAATTGTAAGCCGATCGGGGAGATTTCGGGAAGCTATGGTTAACGGAAATTAACCGTAGTTGGGGCAATCGCAGCAGTAAGTTGCCGAGTGTTGCCGTTGGGCACCGGCGGGCGGTTCGCTCAGCGAGCGCGGGCATTGCTGGCCGTGTGTTTCCCTCGCGTCTGTTTCATTTCAGGACATCGCTGCGGTTTCGCGGCGGAAGTTCCGGACAAAGAAAAATCCCGCCGGATTGCTCCGGCGGGATCGTTCGTTCAGTCGTTTAAGCGGCGACTAGAAGCGGTAGTTCAGGCCCGCGCGCACGATGTTGTTCTTGATGCGGACGTTGTCGGTGACGCCGAGGAGGGTGACCGCCTGGGTGCCGGTGTCGACGTAGAGGTACTCGAGCTTGGCCGTCCACGGACCGGCGAAGGCCCACTCGACGCCAGCGCCGACAGTGCCACCCGACTTGGTGGTGTTCGACGAAGCGGTGCCGGTGAGAGCGCCCACGGTCGCCGTCGCATCAACACCAACGTTGGTGTAGGCGTAGCCGCCCGTTGCGTAGACCATCCAGCGATCCCAGGCGTAGCCGACGCGGCCGCGCACGGTGCCGAAGTAACGGATACGCTCGGTCGTGGCGAAGGCGATCGGGCCGATGGCGCCGGTCGCGCTGGCACGTTCGCTGGTGCCCTGGAAGTCGGTTTCGATGCCGAGAACGAGGTTGTTGATCTGCCAGTTGTAGCCGATCTGACCGCCGCCGACGACGCCGTTCAGCTTGGCGCTGCCGCCAGCGTCATCGCTGGTGCGGGCCCAGCCGTAGCCGAGATTGCCGCCGACGTAGAAGCCGGTCCAGTTGTAGAGAGCGATGTAAGGCACGGCCTTGGTGGCCATGCGGGCCGGCATGTCGGCAGCCGACGCGACGTTGGCGAGGGCGACGGTGGCGACAGTCGCCAGCAGGAATTTGCGAAGCATTTAACAGCACTCCTTGAGAGAATTAATCTGCGTGCGTTTTAGGCAGCCGCGTCTCAAGGCGTCAACAAACGAAGAGGTAAAACTGTATGATTCCAAAGAGTTCCGCTCGCTTTAAAGGGAGGTGTTGCAGCGAGAGCACGAGTTCCATTTTTTAGGCAAGAGTTCCTTAACTCCTAGGTAAGAGTTCCTTAACCCCAAAGCACGGGATCCGGCGGGTAAACTTGACTTTGGTCGTAGCGAAGACCGCCGTCGCGGTCTTTGGCGAGAAGCAACGGCCCGTCGAGATCGACGAATCGCGCGGCCTCCGCCAGCAGCATTGCCGGGGCCATTGCCAGCGACGTCGCCACCATGCACCCGGCCATGATGGCAAAGCCCTGTTGCTTTGCGTCCGCTGCCATCGCCAGCGCCTCAGTCAAGCCGCCGGTCTTGTCGAGCTTGATGTTGACCGCATCGTATTTGCCTTTGAGCGTCGCCAGTGAAGCGCGGTCGTGCACGCTTTCGTCGGCGCAGACAGGGATGGATCTTGAAAGGGACGCCAGCGCGTCGTCGCGGCCTTCGGGCAGCGGCTGTTCGACCAGCACCACACCGGCCTGCGCGCAGGCGGCGAGATTCGCGGCCAGGTTCTGCTCGGTCCAGCCTTCATTGGCATCGACGATCAGCGTGGAACGGGGCGCCGCGGCCCGAACCGCGGCAATGCGGACAGGATCGCCGCCGTCCTCGGCATTGCCG
>CAITEM010000090.1 GCA_903891395.1 uncultured Hyphomicrobiales bacterium
ATGACGCATTCGTTCAAGGTCGCGGCCGGCGACCTGAAACGGCTGATCGACAAGACGCAGTTTGCAATCTCGACCGAAGAGACTCGCTACTATCTCAACGGCATCTACCTGCACGTCGCCGGCACGGCGAAGGACGGCAAGCTGCGGGCCGTCGCCACCGACGGCCATCGCCTGGCACAGGTCGAACTGGATCTCCCGGAGGGTGCGGCGGGCATGCCGGGCATCATCGTGCCGCGCAAGACGGTCGCTGAAGTGCAGCGCCTGATCGACGCCAATGAAGGTGAAATCTCGATCGAACTGTCGGCCGGCAAGATCCGCTTCACCATCGGCAACGCCGTGCTGACCTCGAAACTGATCGACGGCACCTTCCCCGACTACGGCCGCGTCATTCCAGCCAACAACGACAAGAGCTTGATCGTCGACAAGAAGGATTTCGAAGCCGCGGTTGATCGCGTCTCGACAGTGTCGAGCGAGCGCGGTCGCGCCGTCAAGTTGGCGATCACCGGCGGCAAGCTGGTGTTGTCGGTGACCAATCCCGACAGCGGCAGCGCCACGGAAGAAATCGAAGTCGAGTACGATTCAGAGCCGCTCGATATCGGATTCAACTCCCGCTACTTGCTTGATATCGCCGCGCAGATCGAAGGCGAAGTCGCGGTGCTCAAACTCGCCGATCCCGGCTCGCCGACGCTCATCCAGGACAAGGACGCCAAAGGCGCGCTCTACGTGCTGATGCCGATGCGGGTGTGATTGCCGCTCGGCCTCATCCTGAGGAGCCTGCGCAGCAGGCGTCTCGAAGGATGAGGCGGGGTTGAGAGTTTGCGTACGCTGCACTACAGCGTCCAAGAATGACTGCCGCCTTCATCCAACGCCTGACGCTGACGAACTTCCGCAGCTATCACGCCGCGCAGGTGACGCTCGACCGCGCTGGTCCGGTCGTGCTCACCGGCGCCAACGGCGCCGGCAAAACCAATCTCATCGAGGCGATCTCCCTTCTGGCGCCCGGTCGCGGCCTGCGCCGCTCCACCATGGACGAACTCGCTTTCAGCGAAGGCGACGGTTCTTGGGCGGTGTCGGCCGAGATCGAAGGCATGCAGGGCCTCTCAACCTTGGGCACCGGCATTGATCCGCCCGCAGCGGACAACACCACCAATTCCCGGAGATGCCGCATCGACCGCGAAGCGGTCGGCTCGGCGACGGCCTTTGCGGAACACCTGCGCGTGGTGTGGCTCACGCCGGCAATGGACCCGCTGTTCAACGGACCGGCGTCCGAGCGGCGGCGGTTCCTCGACCGGCTGGTGCTGGCGGTCGACGCGCAGCATTCAAGCCGCGTGTCGGCGCTGGAGCGTTCGCTGCGCTCGCGCAACCGCCTGCTCGAAGACCCGCGCAGCGATCCGCACTGGCTCGACGCCATCGAGCACGAGACCGCCGAAGTCGCGGTTGCGGTCGCGGCAGCGCGCGCCGAAACCGTCAGCCGCCTGGCCGGCGCACTGGTCGCGACGCGCGATCAGTCGCCGGAATTTCCGATGCCCGAGATCGCGCTCGACGGCTGGATGGAAAAGCTGTTGCCGAGCCAGAGCGCGCGCGAAATCGAAGACCGCTACCGCGCGCTGCTGAAAGGCAACCGCCCGCGTGACGCCGCCGCGGGTCGCACGCTCGACGGCCCGCATCTGTCCGACTTTGTCGTGACCTATGCGAACAAAGGCGTCGCGGCGGAAAACGCCTCAACCGGCGAACAGAAGGCGCTGCTGATCCGCTTGATCCTGGCGCACGCGCGGCTCATCAAGGAGATGACCGGCTTTGCGCCGATCCTGCTCCTGGACGAAGTCGTCGCCCATCTCGATCCGGCGCGGCGCGCGGCGCTGTATGACGCACTGGCGGCGCTCGGCGCGCAGGTCTGGATGACGGGCGCTGATCCCGCCGCGTTCGGCGATATCGTCGATCGCGCGCATGTTTTGGTGGTACACGCCGGCAGCGTCAAAGCCGCCCCGTAAAGTTCCGTTAAGTATTTGGCGACACTTCATTAATCGAAATTATTTGAACTAGAGCAAAATCGGAACCATCCAGCGCCCCAGTCCTTAACCCTGCACAACGGCACTGGCGCAGGGCTAGTGAGGGAACCAAGATGCAGTCGGAACAGGCCATGGAGCGAGTCAGGAGCGATTTGTGCCGCTCGCTCGACCATATGCGCGCCGAACTCGACCGGGTCGAAATCCTGACGATCGCACTCAACGCATTCAGCCAGCCGGTGCCGGATTATGAACCCGCATTTCGGCACATGGATCACCTGGCGCTCGATCAACATCAAATCTAAGGCCGTACGCCGCCTCTAAAGCTCGCCCAACAGTTCGCGGCGCTGCCGCTCGGAAGCGTCGGAATACCGCCGCAAGGCGTGCGCTTCGCTCAGCAAGCCAATGACCTGCCGGCGCTCGGCGGTGTCGACCACGGCCAGCGCTTCTGCTTCGAACTTCTCAAAAGCCGCGATGGCCTCCTGCGCGGTTAACTGCGCCAGCAGCACATGATCGGTGTGACGCAGGATATCGCGCAACGGTGCCGTGCCCGGTATTTCGGTCGTGTGCGCTTCCGCCATCAGCACCATGCCGGCATAGCGGCCATCTTCGTCGACCGCGGTGACCTGATTGGTCGCGCCCAAGGGAAAGGCCTCGCGAAACGCCGCCACCGTCGTCTCCACCGGTGTGGTGCGCACGTCGGCACGCATCATCTGCGCCACCGTCAGATCGCGAATCCAGCCGACATCGGCGGCGCTGCGGATGGTTTCGCCACGCAGATGGAAGCGCCAGGTGGTGAACGAGTAGCCGAACAATTCGCGCGTCACCTGCATCGAGATGATCACGGCGATGAGCACCGCCGTCGTCAGCCACAAGTCGCCGGTGGTTTCCAGCGCGATGAAGGTCATGGTTAGCGGCCCGCCTATCACCGACACCGCCAGTGCGCTCATGCCGATAATGGCGAAGGCGTCGGGTTCGAGGTGGATGCCTGGAACAAAGTTCATTGCAGCCGCGAACAACTGACCGCCGAGCGAGCCCAGCAGCAGCGAGGCGAAAAACAGGCCGCCGCGGAAGCCGGTGCCCAGCGAGATCATCGAGGCGACCGATTTGAGCACGAAAATCAGGATAATCGTCTGTAACGGCAGCTTGAACACGCCGGTCAGATGCAGCGCGCCGTGGCCCGACGACAGCACCTGCGGCGAAATCAGCGCCAGCAGCCCGACCAGCGCGCCGCCCAGCATCGGCCGCAGCGCCGGCTTGAGCCGGGCCCACGCGAACAGTTGGTCGCAGGCGGCGACCCCGCGCATCAGGCCCATGCCGACGCCGGCCGCCAGCAGGCCGAAACCGGCGGCAATCACCACGTCATGGACCGCCAGGCTGGACACCGGACCGGCGTCGATGCCGAGCCGGTCGGTGTCGAAGGCGCGGGCGGTCAGATACCCGATCAGGGCGGCCATGCCGACCGGCGCCAGTGAGGCCGCGGCATAGCTGCCGATGATCAGTTCGAAGGCGTAGAAGGCGCCGCCGAGCGGCGCGCCGAAAGCCGCGGCGATGGCGCCGGCGGCGCCGCAGCCGACCAGCACCCGCATATCGCTGCGGCGCAGGCGGAAGGCGCCACCGAGCTTGGAGGCAAGGCCGCTGGCGAGCTGCGTATAGCCGGCCTCAAGGCCGACCGAGGCGCCGACCCCGCTCGACCAGATGGTTTGCGCGGCGACGATAAGACTGCCGCGCATCGACATGCGGCCGCCGTGCAGAGCATTGGCTTCGATCGGGTCGACCTCCGTGCCACGGCGTCGCGCGACATAGGCCGATACCAGCCCGAACAGCAGACCGCCGATGCAGGGCGTTAGAAACAGATACAGCGGATCGACCGACACCTGGCCCGACAGGCGTTCCCCGGCGGGAAGCCCGAACAGCACCATGTGCATCAGCGCGACGATGGCGCCCATGCCGGCCACCACCAGCCCGGCAATGGCGCCCGCCAGCGCCGCCAGCGCAATGACGCTCGATTCCCGCGCGCGCACGATGGCGCGCAGACGGTGCGGGACTTCAAAACGAGGGCGGCGCCAGGACATTTCCCGCTTGGCCTACTTGAACGACGTAGCCATAGGCAAGGATGAGCGATTCGCGCGTAAATTTGACGCCCTGAGCGATGTCGCAAAGGCTTCTGATTCGAGCTCGGAATCGGGTTCAAAAAAGCGCCGTTTTTCGGACCGCGGCCCCTTTAAAAACTGCTTACAAATCAACATATTAACAGCGATGAGATTACCCTGTACGAGGCCCGATTTTCGTGTCACACAAATCAACAATTCCGACTCATTTTTCCGCCCGTTTTGAAGGTGACGCCCATGGCTGAACCGGCCCGCGATATCCGCTCCGACGACACCGATTATGGCGCGGAATCCATCAAGGTCCTCAAAGGACTCGACGCCGTGCGCAAGCGGCCGGGCATGTACATCGGCGACACCGATGACGGCTCCGGTCTGCATCACATGGTCTACGAGGTAGTCGACAACGCTATCGACGAGGCGCTGGCCGGTCACGCCACCGAAGTGTTCGTTGCGCTCAATCCCGACGGCTCGGTGACGGTGCGCGACAATGGCCGCGGTATCCCGACCGACATTCATAAAGGCGAAGGCGTCTCCGCGGCCGAGGTCATCATGACCCAGCTACATGCCGGCGGAAAATTCGACCAGAACTCCTACAAAGTTTCCGGCGGCCTTCATGGCGTCG
>CAITEM010000091.1 GCA_903891395.1 uncultured Hyphomicrobiales bacterium
GAACTCGTCATAGACCTGCAGCAGCCGCCAGAATCCGACGCGGTTGCCGTATTCGTGCCAGCACCAGTTCGGAATGTCGGGGATCGGCGAACCGCCGGCCGGCGGCGTCAGCACCGTGCGCGGCATTGCCGCGGTGGGGTCCCATTCCTCGACATTGGTGATGGTCCACACCACCATGCGCGCGCCGTGCGGCAGCTTCAGCGGCTTGCGGTTGGTGATGGCGGAATAGTCGAGGCGGTCTTGCGGCAGCATGCCGACAGGCGGCTTGGGGAAAGTCGTCACGGGCGTTCCTCGGTTTGTTGTTATTGGCGCTCAGCTTCCCTCGAGATCGTAAATCTCCGGGAAGAAGTAATCCTTCCACGACAGCGCCTTCACCTTGACGGTGCCGACGCTTGCCATGAAGTCGGCGTACTTGGTCGTCGCTTCCGGCGTCATGGTCCATTTGACCTGCGGGCCGGCGACGACCTTGGCGACCATCTCCGGCGGCAGCTTGGATTTCGAATCCGCGATCCACAGCGCGCTGGCCGCGATCTTGTCCTTGTTGATGATCTCGGTCGCCTCGCGCAGCGCGGCGATCAGCGCCTTGTATAGCACCGGATTCTTGTCGCGGAATTTCGACGAGGTCCAGGCCACGGTGAAGGAGTGCGGCCCGTCCATGACGTCGTACGAGTTCAGCACGGTATGGATCGCCGGGTTTTCGAGCTGCTGGTATTGGAACGGCGGCACGCTGAAGGCGGCGGTGAGTTCGGTCTTGCCGCCGATCAGCGCGATGGTGGCGTCGGGCGGCGACAGCGATACGGTCAGCGTGTCGAGCTTGGCGAAATCCTTCGGCCCGAACGCCTTGGCGGCGGCCATCTGCAGCGTGATCGCCTGCACCGACACTTTGATGGCCGGCACCGCGATCTTGTCGGTTTCCTTGAAATCCTTGATCGTCTTGATGGCGGGGTTGCGGCTGTTGAGCAGGAAAGGCTGCGAACTCAGCGCCGAAATGCCACGCACCTCCTGCGGCGTGCCTTTGGTTTTCGACCACAACAGCAGCAGGCCCGGCACGCCGCCCGAGGCGATGTCGATGGAATCGGACAGCAGCGCCTCGTTGACCGCGGCCGGTCCGTTGAACGTCAGCCACGACACTTTGACGTCGGGAATGCCGAAAATCCTGGCGTGCTTCTCGATGAGTTTTTCGTGCTCCATGACGTTGAGCTGCAGGTAGCCCATCGAGAATTGCTGCGCGAGCCGGATTTCGGGCACCTGCGCCTGCGCGACAACCGGCAGCAGCACGGCGGCCGCGAGCGCGCCCAGGAATGATGTGCGCATGTTCGTTCTCCCCAACGCCGCGTCTATCGCGCGGCTTTTGTTGCAGCTAAACCTTCGCAATTCCCTTGTACCAGTCGTAGATCTGCTCGCCGTTCCAGTGCAGCACGCCCTCGTGCTGGTTCACGTAGTCATAGATCTGTTCGAGATATTTGATGCGGTGCGGCTGGCCCGAGATGTAGGGATGGATCGCCAGCGCCACGAATTTGGCGCGATGCTCGCTCTCGGCGTAGAGCCGGTCGAACTGGTCCTTCACCAGTTGCAGCAGGTAGTCGCTGTTGTGGTGCTGCACGATCATCACCGGAATGTCGTTGCATTCGATGGTGTAGGGCAGCGTGACCAGCGGCCCGCCGGTGGTCTTGATCACCGTCGGCTCATCGTCATAGACCCAGTCGCCGATGTATTTCACGCCGGCCGCGGCCAGCAGGTCCGGCGTTTCCAGCGTCTGCGTCAGGCCGGGCCCAAGCCAGCCGACCGGCCGCTTGCCGCAGAACTTTTCCATGATGTCCATGGTGCGGTTGATCATGCCGCCCTGGTCCGTCTCCTTGTGGATCGGACCCTGCTCGTAGGCGTGGCCCATGAACTCCCAGCCGGCCTCGCGCGCCTCTTCCGCCACGCGCGGGTAGTCTTCGCAGATGCGCGCATTGGCGGCGAGCGTCGGCTTGATGCCGAGGCGCTTGTACAGGTCGAAGAACCGCCAGCAGCCGACGCGCATGCCGTATTCGTGGAAGTTCCAGTGCACCACGTCCGGCATCAGCGGCACGCCGGTCGGCGCCGGCAGCAGTTGCCGCGCCATCGGCTTGGCAATGTCCCAGACCTCGTAATTGACGATGGTCCAGAACACGATGCGGGCCTTGCCCGGCAGCTTCAGCGGCGGGCGGTCGACGATCGCGGAAAACTCGTTGCGCTCGCGCGGGATCATGGGATTTGACATCAGGAGACCTTGCCTTTCATCCGCTTATTCCCGCGACAGCGGCAATCCAGAGCCAAAGAACGGGGTCCCCGCCTGCGCGGAGACGAGCGGCTGTTGTTCGCTAGTGCGCCGCTTCCAGCTTGGCGACGCCGAGATAGGTCTCCAACGTGGCCTGATCGTTGCGCAAAGACAAGCTGTCGCTTTGGTGCACGATGCCGCCGCGCTCAATGATCACGGCAAGGTCGACGATGCCGAGAATCTTCTTGGCGTTCTGCTCGACCAGGATGGCGGAGATTTTTTCCTCGCGAATGATGCGCTGGAGCGCAACCAGGAGTTCCTCGACCAGGATCGGCGCCAGGCCTTCGAGCGGTTCGTCCAGCAGCATGATGCGCGGGTTGAGGATCAGCGCGCGGCCGATCGCCAGCATCTGCTGCTCGCCGCCGGACAATTGGCTACCGAGATTGCCTTTGCGCTCCTTCAGCCGCGGGAACATGTCGTAGACCTTGGCCAGCGTCCAGGGACCTGGCCGCGCAATGGCGGTGAGGTTTTCCTCCACCGTCAGCGACTTGAAGATATTGCGTTCCTGCGGCACCCAGCCGATGCCGGCATGCGCGCGCTGGTCGGGTCGTAAATTGGTGATGTCGCGGCCGTCGAGCAGAATTTTGCCGCCGCGATAGCGCGTGACGCCGACAATGGTATTGATCAGCGTCGTCTTGCCCATGCCGTTGCGGCCGAGCAGCGCCATCGATTGGCCTGCCGGAATCGTCAGCGACACCTCGCGCAGCACCTGCGCCTCGCCGTAACCGGCCGACAGTTTCTACAGCGTGAGGACGGGCGCGTCAGACGAGTTGCTAGACATGCGCTTCCTCGCCCAAATAGACCGCCTTGAC
>CAITEM010000092.1 GCA_903891395.1 uncultured Hyphomicrobiales bacterium
GCTATTGCGATCCTCGCCAAGCGCGGCTTTACGGTCAGCGCGGTCACCGGGCGGCCGGAGGAGGGCGACTACCTCAGGAGCCTCGGCGCCACGGAAATCGTCGACCGCAAGGAGCTGTCAGGCCCGGTCAAGATGCTGGCCAAGGAGCGCTGGGCTGGCGGCATCGATGCGGTCGGCTCGGCCGTGCTGGCAAACCTGCTGTCGATGACCCGCTACGGCGGCGCGGTGGCCGCCTGCGGCCTGGCGGGCGGTATGGACCTGCCGACCTCGGTCGCGCCCTTCATTTTGCGCGGGGTGTGTCTTTACGGCATCGACTCGGTGATGTGCCCGATCGAGTTGCGCCGCGAGGCGTGGAAAAGGCTGGAAAACGGCCTCGACCGCCCCAAACTTGCCGCGATGACCCAGGAAATCACACTTTCCGGGGTTCCTGAGGCCGCCGCCGCCATTGTGGCGGGTAAGGTACGGGGCCGGATCGTGGTCAAAATCAGGTAAAGATGTTCAGGATTTGGCGACGAACGTTAGGCATAATCCCGACGGGCTTGAATTGGGGACCGCGGTTTCGCTTAAATAGTGGCGTCAGTCGGAGTTGTGTAAATGTTGCGTGGCGTTGTGTTTGCGGCCGGCCTGTTGGCCGCCGTTCCGGCGATCGCTGGCGAGACGATGGGCGTGGAAGAAGCGCGCCGTTTCGTCATCGGCAAGCTGTTCAGCTACACCTGCTTCGAAGGCACCCGTGGCCAGGGCCGTGTGCTGTCCGATGGCTCGGTGATCGGCTCCATCCAATTCCAGGGCTCAGGCCAAGTCCGCCACGCCGCCATGCCGCCCGGCACCTTGCAGGGGAAGGGTGACGCGGTGTGCGCCTCGGTGCGCGGCCTGCCGATGCAGCCGTGTTTCAACCTGACGCGCCTCGATGAGCGGAGCTTCCGCGGTTCGGTCTCAGGGCTTGGCTTCGCGTCGTGCGAGTTTATCCGCCAGAACGGCCGCAGCGCCGTGATCCGCAGCACGCAGAACACCAACGAGCCGCTGCGCCTGCGGCCCTCGATTACCGCTACCAACAACTAGAAGTTCCGCGCGGAACTTCCCGCTATTTCCCGTTTGTTAATGCGATTCACGTCCCTTCGCTGCTCCATCTCAGGAGCAAAGCGAACCCCGACATGCGACGGCTACGGCGTCTGGTAGCGTTTGCGTTTCTTTGCGTTTTTGGTGCCCTGACGTCTCCCGCTCACGCCTCCGGGTTCGAGCAGCGCTGGCGCACGCCGTTGCAGCCGTGCGACGGCGACTGCGCAATCTATGTCTTCGCCGGTTCGTCGGTGGCGACCAACGTGCAGGACATCTTTTTCAAACCGATCGGCCCGACCGCGTGGCAATACAGCGGCGGCAGCATTGTCGGCGGCGCGGTGGAGCGCCGCATCGCCACGGTGTTCAACATCATCGACATCGAAGGCGAACTGGGCACGGCCAAGCGTTTCGGCGACCAGACCGAAGGCGAATTCTGGGGCGCGTTCTATGTGCGCTTCACCGCGTTTCCGTGGAATAATTTTATCTACACCACGCTCGGCCTTTCGACGGGCCTGAACTACGCCACCGGTATCTCGGATTTCGAGAAAGCGCATTCCGACCTCGATCCGCCGGCCGGCACGCATATTCAGCATTATTTTTCGCCCGAGATTACCTTCGCCTTGCCGGAGCACAAGGAAAGGCAACTGGTGTTCCGGTTGCACCATCGCTCCGGCGCCTATGGCGCCATCAGCGGCGCCTTGAGCGCCGCGACCTACATCACGGTCGGCGTTCGCGCCTGGTTCTAGATCACGCCGGAAAAATCATGCAGGTCGTCGTGGCGTGGGCATAAAGCTTGCCGGCGCGGTCCTTCAGATCGCCCTCCGATGTCGCCACCGTGCGCCCGCGATGTATGACGCGGCCTTCGGCGCGCACCGGGCCGGTATCTTTGGTCATCGCGCGCACGTAATTGATCTTCAGTTCCAGCGTTGTCCAGGTGTCGCCCTTCTTCAGCGTCGAGAAAATCGCGCAGCCGAGCGCGCTGTCGAGCAAGGTCGCGGCAAAGCCGCCGTGAACGCTGCCGATCGGATTGTAGTGCCGGAACTCCGGCAGACCCTCGAACGCGACACGGCCGTATTCGGCTTCGCTGGCGTCAAACCCGACAAGCTCGAAGATCGGCGGCCGCGGTAGCGTGCGGTCGATGATGGCTCTGAGAAAACCGAGGCCGTCGTAGGACTTCAATACCTCGGGCGAAACGACGCCGTATTTTATTTCGCTCACACTCGCTCCCTCGCGTTTGCATGCCGGTCAGCCTAGCGAAGCTCTCACGCCAGATCGAGCCGGAATGGCACGCCTTCTTCGGCGAAGCTGGCGGGCCCGATGGCCTCGACGGCGCGGATCATACGGCCGTCGCGCTTGAGTAGCTTGTCGGCGATGGCGACAATCGCCGCATTCGGCTGCGCGGTATGCGACGCACCGCGGATGGCTTGCGCGATTTCGAGTTCGGAACGTCCAGGATTGAGCGCGCAGGCGGCGGTGAAGGCGGCCGCGGTGGAGCGGCTGATGCCGGCGTAGCAATGCA
>CAITEM010000093.1 GCA_903891395.1 uncultured Hyphomicrobiales bacterium
CCGCCGACATTGTTGGCCCAGCCGGCATTGGCGACCAGGCCGAAGATGCCGTCGCAGCCTTTTGCCGCTTCCTTCGCCATGGTGGCTACGGAGTCTTCCGACGCGATGTCGGTTTGCACGAAGCAGGCGTCGATGCCTTCGGCTTTCAATTTTGCCTCGGCGTCGGCGCCGAGCGCCGCGTCGATCTCGGCGATGATGACACTGGCGCCTTCGCGGCCGAGCCGCTGCGCGAAGGCGAAGCCGAGGCCGCGCCCTGCCCCGGTGACGACGATGCGTTTTCCGGCAAACCGCTTGGCGGTGATGGCGTCAGACATGGTCGGCCTCAGAGGCGATGGCATATTGGTAATAGTCGTTACGATGACGATCATAGAGCGTCACCGAGGCGCCGCCGCCGGCGCGCCCGGAAAACGGCTCCCGGCCGGCATGCTCGAAGCCATCAAAGCCGACATCGCCGACCAGCGCGAGATCGATGGGCCCGCGTCCGTCGGCCAAGACGATCTGCGTGCCGTTGATACGAACGGTCGCACCGGAGGCGACGTCATAAAATCCGTCCGCCGCCGGTTTGATGTCGAAAGTCTCGCCGGTGCCGAGCGAATGCACCCGCAACGGACAGCGGCCGGAGCGGCGCCGGTGCGCTTCCACGATTACGATGCGGCGCAGGTCAGGCGACATCGGCTGGCCCATGGCCGGTTTGAGAGCGGCGCGCGGCGTCACGCATGGCCGCGCCCGCTCTTGTCGATGCCCTGCGCCTGACGGCGCGTGTTGCCGTCGATGCCGCCGGCAATCGCCCATTCGGCGAACAGTTCGGGCTTGCGCTCGAAGGTGCTCGGCTTCCAGTCCTCAGTGCAGTAATCCTCGTCGGCGTAATATTCGAGCGGCGCGGCCAGCGGATTTTCGAAATACCAGAAATAGGCCGACGAGATCGGATGCCGGCCGGGGCCGATTTCCGTCTTCCAGCCTTTCCGGCTCATGGCGAGACCGCCGCCGATGACTTCGTGAATGTCGGTGACGGTGAAGGCGACATGATTGATGCCGGGCTTGCCGGGGCGGTTGAGCACGAAGGTGTTGTGATGATCGCCCACGCGCTGGCAACGCATGAACACGCCGTGGCCCGGATATTCGTCACTGATCGCGAAGCCGAGCTTTTCGGTGTAGAAGGCGCGCATCGCGGCAAAATCGTTGGCGAACAGAACGACGTGGCCGATATTGATCGGGTGCGCCTGGGTATGGATGGGCGAGCGCGTGTTGACGCGGTTATGCGCGCCCGGGGCGTTGACCTGCGTCGGCTTGACAACGACCGGCGTGCGCTTGGTGACGCGGAAGGCCAGGCTCATCCCGTTCGGATCGGTGACGCGCGGCAGGCCGTCGGCGCCGGTGTGAAAGCCGGGAACGGACTTGAGGTTCTCAATCGTCTTGTCGAGCTCCGCCTGGTTGGCGGCGCCCCAGATCACCTCACGCACCGTGTTGCCAGCTTCGATCGCCTTCGGCAGATCGCCGGCGTCCTTGGGACGCACGATCACCTCCGCGCCGTCAAGCGTCCGATAAACCAGTTTGTCCGCAGTCGCGGAGACCTGCGACACGCCCCAGTCGTCCAGAAAGCGC
>CAITEM010000094.1 GCA_903891395.1 uncultured Hyphomicrobiales bacterium
AGCATCGTGGCGAACTGTTCTTCGGTCTGCTTGCGGTTGCCTTCCCACCACAGAACATCGTGCGTCAGCGCGTCGTCGACGGTGTGCTTGTCCTTGGGCGAGCGGCCGGTGTGGTGGCCGGTAAAGGCCGACAGCGCGCCGCCGTCGACCAGCGACGCTTCCTTGTTGGCCAGCGCGTGCTCGTAGAGCGGCGCCGCGTTCAAATTCCAATGAACCGCCGTCAGATCTTTCAGGCCGAATTTGTCGGCGCCATAGGCACCGTTCCGCACACCCGTCTCTTGCACGCGAAGTCCTCCCAAACAGGCAGGCTTTTTAACCGCCGGTCCCTTAACGAGCCCTCAGGCCCACATCGGCTATAGACGTAAGTATAGCCCCTCATCCAAAAGCGCGCGACCATAGTCACGAACATGCTGAATTGCCAAGGCTAAATGCCATGCAGCCGCGCCGATCCGCATTGCGCTGCATCAATGACGGCCGGAACTTGGCGAAATCCTTAACGCAGCCGCCGGAACCGGCGATGCCACAAATAGTTGCGCCACCCTTCTATGGACGGCCGCCAAATCGCGATAAGAACGACCCGTTTCGCCGCTATCCCAAGGAAAGCCAACAATGAAAAAGCTCGTTCTCGCGGCCTTATGCGCCGCGTCGTTGCAGAGCGCGACCGGCGCAATCGCCGAGACCTACCCGTCACGGCCGATCATCATGATCGCCCCGCTCGGCGTCGGCGGTTCGACCGACGTGGTCGCCCGTATCGTCGCCCAGGGCATGAGCCAGGTGCTCGGCCAGAACATCGCGGTCGAGAACGTGACCGGCGCCGGCGGCACCATCGGCGAAGCGCGCGTCGCCCACGCCACGCCGGACGGCTACACCATCGGCATCGGCCAGTGGGGCACCAATGTCGCCAATGGCGCGATCTACCCGCTCACCTACGACCTGATGAAGGATTTCGAGCCGGTCGGCCTGGTCGCGACGCAGCCGTTCCTCATCGTTGCGCGCCGGTCCATGCCCGCCAACAACCTCAAGGAACTGATCGAGTGGCTGCACGCCAACAAGGGCAAGGCCAACGAAGGCAATTCCGGCGTCGGTTCGCCCAGCCATGTCGCCGGGCTGCTGTTCCAGAAAACCATCGGCGCCAATTTCACGATGGTGCCCTATCGGGGCGCCGGCGAGTCGATGCAGGCCGTGGTGTCCGAACAGATCGATGTGCTGCTCAACGTGCCCGGCATTTCAATGGGACAGATCAAGGCCGGCACGATGAAGGCCTATGCCGTCACCGCGCCGACGCGAGCGACCATCGCGCCCGACATTCCGACCACCGACGAAGCCGGTCTGCCCGGTTTCTATTTTTCGTTCTGGCACGCGCTCTGGGTGCCGAAAGGTACGCCCAAGGACATCATCGCCACGCTCAACGACGCGCTCGTCAAGGCGCTGGCCGATCCGGCGACCAAGAAGCGGCTGCTCGACACCGGACAAGAAATCTTCCCGCCCGAGCAATTGACGCCGGAAGCGCTGCGCAAATATCAGCAGGCGGAGATCGACAAGTGGTGGCCGATCATCAAGGCCGCCAACATCAAGGCGGAGTGACGCTCAGTCGACCGGCTTGATGTCGGCTCTCTTGGCCAGGTCGATCGTCGCCGCCATATCGTCGCGGAAGAATTTTCCGAATTCTTCGACGCTCATCTGCGCCGGCTCGACGCCAAGCTTGGCGAGTTTTTCCTGCAGCGCGGAATCTCTCAGCGCCTCGTTGGTGACGTCGTGCAACCTGTCGACGACATCGCGCGGGGTGTTGGCCGGCGCCGATATGCCGTTCCAGAAGCGGAAGACCGCGTCGGGGTAGCCGAGTTCGGCGACCGACGGCACGTTCGGCAGAAGCGGCATGCGTTTCGGCGCGCTGACCGCCAGCACGACAAGCTTGTCGTTGTTGACCGCCGAAGCCGCCGCGGCCAGCGGGATGAAGTACAGATCGATATTGCCGCCCATCACCTGCACCAGACCGCCCTCCTTGAAGGGCACATGGCGCACGTCGATTTTAGCGGCGAGACGGAATCGCTCACCAGCCATGTGCGAGGAGGAGCCAATGCCCGCCGAGGCGAACGTCAATGTGTTTGGCTTCGCGGTGGCCGCGGCAACGACGTCGGCCACGGTCTTGAACCCGCTCTTGGCGGAAGCGACCAGAATGCTCGGCGACGTGCCGAGCAGCACCACGTGAACGAAGTCTTTGGCGGGATCGTACGGCAGGGTCCGGTGCAGCACGCTTTCGGTCGCCATCGACGACGAACTGGTCGCGACGGTGTAGCCGTCGGGCGCCGACTTGGCGACGAAACTGAAGCCGACGCTGCCACCCGCGCCCGGCCTCATTTCGATGACCATCGGCTGGCCGATGCTCTGCGACACTTGCTCCATCACGACGCGGGTCACGGTGTCCGAGGCGCTGCCCGCCGGATAGGGGCTGATCACCCGGATGGGACGATTGGGATATTGCTGCGCGCGCGCCGCCAGCGGCCATACGGCGGCACCGCCAAGAAGTGTGATGAACTGACGTCGCTTCATACCCGCCTCCACGCTAACGCGGCCGTATTTTAATCGCTCAACCGCGGGCTTTGATAGGGGGCCAAGCCTGCCTTGTCGCTTAAGGCTTCATTCGCTGAAGCCTTTGGCGACCAGCCACTTCTGGATCAAGCCGGCGATCTGGTCGGAGTTCTTGTCCATCATCATCAAGTGCGAATTGCCCTTGATGCCGGCGTCGGGCAGATCGACGAAGGTGAAATCGCCGCCGGCGGCCTTGAAGGCTTCCGAATAGCCGACGCTGAGCTGGCGGATGTTCTTCCAGCGCGGGTGATCCTTGGCGTTGTCGCCGATGATGGTGAGGATCGGCGTGCCCTTCACCGACGCGATCTTGTCCTTGTCGCCGGCCAGCGTCGGCTCGACGGCAATAAGCGCCTTGACCTTATCCGGCCGCGCCTCGAGCACCCGATAGCCGAAGGTGCCGGACTGGCTGTGCACCAGCACGATGCAAGGGCAGATCTTGTCGACCAGCGCGATGTAGGCCTTGATGATCTCTTCGTCGGTCGTGACCCAGCGCGGCACGCCTTGCTTCATGAACTGCGGATAGGCATCGGTCGGGAATTGCGCGCCGGGAAAGGTCGTGCGCTTGGCGGCATCGTCGTTCCACGAGCCGATCGGCCCGATGCGGAAGCGTTCCCACGGATCGCCGAACGGCAGTTCGACAGCCTCGCCCTTGAACGTGCTGCTCCAGCCGGAACGGCCGCGCTCCATGGCGTCGGAAATATACGTGTCCCAGCCGGCGCGGATGAAATAATTGAGCCAGCCGGGCTGACCGTCGGGCTTGGTCTCGTAGGTCACCGCCGTCAGACCGCCGCCGTGCCACAACAGTAGCGGCAGTTTGCCTTTCTTGTTCTGCGGCAGGAAGTACTGCACGTACATCTGCTCGACCTGATACTTGCCGTTCGGGTCGACCTTGGCCGGCACGCCGCCCGGCGTGAACACGACTTCCTTCACCGGCTTGCCGGTGATCTCGACGACACGGCCGCCGATGTGGAACGAACCCATGTCGCGCAACGCGATCGGTTCGGCCGCGAAGGCGGCACCAGAAATTGAACTTGCCAGCGCGCAGAGAAATGCCGTGGTGAGAATCTGACGCATCGTTTCGCCCCCTAAGTTTTTTGACGTTTCGTTGGCGCCAGTCTGACGCATTCTGCACGACTTGGCGATCACGGATGTGCAAGCCATGCCGCAATGCAGTGGGCGGCATCCCGCTTCGCTTCGGCTTGTGTCGTATCCCTTGGCGCGCCGCACAAGCGCCGCTAAGGTCCGCGCCCTGCAATAAGGGCGGACACATCATGACTTCAAATACCGGCGCGGCGACACTCGATCCGCAGCACATTTCCGTCGTCGAGCCGGTACGCGGCTCCGATATTCCCGTTCGCCTGATGTATGTTGAACTGGTCGATGGCGTCTACGCGCCGATCGGCCTGCGCATCCCGAAAGGCCAAGGCCCCTTCCCGCTGGTGATGTTCGCCTCCGGCAACGGCGGCGGTGGCATGGCGATCGTGCGCGAGCACACGCAGAATGTCAGTTGGACGCAGGAGCAATTCCTCAAGGCCGGTTATGCCGTGGTCTGGCTGCGCTACCGCGCCGAGGTCGATTACGCCTACGACAAAATCGGCAAACTGGTATCGGACACGCGCCAGCGCCGCCAGCTTCTGAACCGCGGCCCGCTGGAATACGAAGACGTCATCGCCATCGCGGAATTTCTCAAGACGCTGCCGGAGATCGACGGCAACCGCCTCGGCTACATGGGCATGAGCCACGGCGGCGAAATGGCGCTCAAGATCGCGTCGGAATATCACGGCATTCGCGCCATGGTGGCCAACGAACCGGCGGCGCACGAATTCCTGCGGCTCAAACCCGACAACACCGCCAAGATCAATCCGGCCACCGGGCTGCTCGACGTCGAGAAAATGTTGATGCGCGACGTCAACAAGGTGCGCCCGCGCATCACCGAGGAGGTCGCCGCCGAGCGCATGCGCCCGATCGCAACGCCGATGTTCGTGCAGGGCCGCAACACCGACGAGCTGCAGGGCATTTTCCGCGTCTGCTACGACCTGCTGGCCGAACTCGGCAAAGACGCGAAATGGGAATCCTACGAGCACGACGTGCACGGCTTCTGTTACGTGCACCGCAACGATAAGGGCGATTACGCTCCGGACGCCGTGCAGGTTCAGGTGGTCGGCGACTCGATCGCGTTCTTCGACAAATATTTGAAGGCGTGACGGCCGGCGCTAGCGCGCCGGCTCGAGCCCTTTGGCCTTGAACACCGCGGCCGCGGCCGGGGTGGTGAGATATTTGATCAAGGCCGCGGCCGCCGCCGGCTGCTTCGCCGTGGCGCCAACCGCCGCGGTCTGCATCACGGTGTTCTGCCATGACGCCGGCACCGGCCCGACCAGATCGACGCCCGGCGTCGCCAGAATGTCGCTGACCAGAACCACGCCCAGTTCAGCCTCGCCTCTGGCGACCACGAAGGTCGTCATGGCGCCACCCGGCTGAAGTTGCAGTTTGTCCTTGAGCGCATCGGCTAGGCCACGCGTCTCAAGCTGCTTGGTGAGGAACACGCCGGTCTGGCTCTGTTTGGTGTAGGTGATCGACTTGGCCGCCAGCAGCGTGCGTTTGAACGCCTCGTCGCTGCCGATGTTGGGCTTGGGCGCGCCGGACTTCACCGCAACGCCGATATTGGTGCTGGCGAGATTGGCCGCCGTGGACGGCACGACCTTGCCTTCTTTGCCCAGTGCTTCGATCTGCGGCGTGGCAAAGATCGCGACATCGAAGTCGCCGGATTCGATCTCTTTCTTCTGCCCGGGAAAAATCTCGAAGTGAAAAACGACCTTGTTGCCGGTGTCGCGTTCGAACGCAGGCAGCAATTCGTCGAAGGCGGCGCGCAAGCCGGGGATGCACAACAATTTAATGTCGGCGGCGCTCGCCTGCTGCGCCAAGCCCATCGCCAGCGCCGCGATCGCGGCGCGCCCCAGCAAATTCATCGTTTCACTCCCCAGCTTTTTGTTTTTGTCGCGTGACGTCTCAACAGTCTAGCGCGCCCGGGCCTGCTCCGCCAACTGCCTGAGCACCGCGCGCAACGGCCCCGGCGCGGTGACGCGTTGTGGGAATGGCAGGCGCAGCGCGGTCCGGCCCGCCTGCAATTCGATGCCGTCCGGGTCGATGCCAGCGCAGCGCCAGTCGCCGTCCGGCGCGCCGAGCAGCTTGGTGGCGTAAAGCCGGCACGCCTCGGCATGGTCGGCGTTCATGTGAGCGATGGCGCCCTCTTCCGCTTCCAGCAACGCCTGCGCATCCGACAGGTCGGTGAGCACGTCGGCCGGTGTGAGGTCGACGATGCGGCCGAAACCGGCGACCAGATGCACGCGGGTCAGGTCGATACGGTAGAACGCGAAATCCTTGAAACCGGCGAAAAGCTCGGCTTCCGGATGGCGCCGCAGATAGGCGCCCGCAGCCGAGGGATCGGCATTCCGCGTGCAGGACCCCATGACCATGATGCGCGCGCCTTCGAGCGGGTCGCCATCCTTGCGCTCGTCCAGCATCAACGAAACCCGCTGATCGGCCAGCAGGTTCTTGGTGTGAATCGCCAGCGTCGACAGCAACATCAGCGGCGCGCCGTCCGGCATCGTCGCCACATTGACCAGCGAGCAGCAAGGATCGCCGGAACCTGGCACCAGTGTCGCCAGCGCGCCGGAACGGCCCTCGCGCAGCAGCTTCTTGGCCGCCAGCTTCGGATCGAAATCTTGCGTCGCTTTCATCGGGACGCCTCTGTCACCCTGTGGCAGACTCCGATGGACCATGATCAATCCAAAGGCAAGACCGTGCGACGAAGCCGCCATCCGCGCGGTTCGCGCCGGCGAGTGCGGCACGAACACCAAAGCCTGGGTTCTGGTCGGCACCATCCTCGCGTCGGCCATCGCTTTCATCGACGAGTCCGTCGTCAACATTGCGCTGCCAGCCATGGAAAAGGATCTCGGCGCCTCGGTCGCCGTGATCCAGTGGATCGTCAGCGCCTATACGCTCTGCCTCGCCGCCTTGCTGCTGATCGGCGGCGCGGCCGGCGACCGCTACGGACGCCGGCGGCTCTTCGTCATCGGCATGACGATCTTTGCGGCGACCTCGCTGTGGTGCGGGCTGGCCGGCGGCATCGCGCAATTGCTGGTCGCGCGCGCCGCTCAGGGCATCGGCGCAGCGCTGATGATCCCGTGTTCGCTCGCCCTTATCGGCGCCACCTTCGATGAGGCCGAACGCGGCAAGGCCATCGGCACCTGGGCCGGCGTCACGTCGATCGCGGCCGCGGTCGGTCCGCTGCTCGGCGGCTGGATCGTCGATCACGCGACATGGCGGGCCATCTTCCTGATCAACCCGGTGCTCGCCGTGCCGACGATCTGGATCGCGTTGCGCCACATCCCGGAAAGCCGCGACCCGCACGCCACCGGCGCGCTGGACTGGCGCGGCGCAATGCTGAGCTTTGCCGGTCTCGGCCTGCTGGTATTCGGGCTGATCGCGCTGCCGAACTGGGGCTGGCGTAATCTGACGGTCGCCGGCGCGATTGTCTGTGGCGTGGCGTTGCTGGTGGCTTTCATTCTCGTCGAGATGCGCGTCCGTCATCCGATGATGCCGCCCGCGCTCTTCCGCTCGCCCATGTTCAGCGGCGTCAATGCGCTGACGCTGCTGCTCTATACCGCACTCGGCGGCGCGTTCTTTTTCCTGCCCTTCGATCTGATGCAGGTACACGGCTATTCGGCGACCATCGCCGGCGCCAGCTTTCTGCCCTTTACAATTGTGATGGGCGGCCTGTCGCGCTGGTCGGGCGGCCTGATCGACCGCGTCGGCGCACGGCTGCCATTGATCGTCGGACCGGCGATTTGCGCCATCGGCTACGGGCTGTTCGCCATGGCCGGCGCGGGCGGTTCCTACGGGATGAGCTTTGTCCTGCCCATTGTCGTGCTCAGCCTCGGCATGGTGGTGACCGTGGCGCCGCTGACCACGGCGGTCATCAACGCGGTACCGGCGACTCAAACTGGCGTGGCGTCGGGCATCAACAATTCGGTCGCCTCGGTGGCGAGCCTGCTCGCGGTCGCGATTTTCGGCGCGGTCGCGCTCGGCGTGCATGACCATGCGCTCGACGGCCATGTGCGCGCCGCGGCCACGCCGGCCGTCCAGCACGCCATCGATGCCGCGCGCGGCCAGTTCGTGATCGAGCCGGCGCTCGCGGGCCTGCAGGGTGACGAACGCGCGCAGGCGGCGATCATATTGCGCGGTTCGCTTGCCGAGGGCATCCAGGTGGCGATGGGATTGGCTGCGGCGCTGGCACTGGCCGCGGGTCTTTGCGCGGCTCTGACCATTCCGCGCCGGCTGGAACCGGCTCCGACGGTATAGTGTTTTACTCTTCTAAACCCCGGCGTTTGAGCCATTTGGGCTTGAATTGGCTACAGAATCACATAGTTGTTGCAAAGAGGCCACATTTCAGACCCTGTTTTTGGGCTTCAAACCTAGCGGGACGGCACGCCAGAAATTACTGCAACATGACGCACAAAGGGGCTTCATGCCGACAATCGCTCTCGTCGACGACGACCGCAATATCCTGACCTCCGTGTCCATGGCGCTTGAGGCCGAGGGCTACCGGATCATGACCTATACCGATGGCGCCTCCGCGCTCGACGGCTTCAAGACGTCGCCGCCGGACCTGGCCATCCTCGACATCAAGATGCCGCGTATGGACGGCATGGAAACGCTGCGCCGCCTGCGCCAGAAAACCGACATCCCGGTGATCTTCCTCACCTCCAAGGACGAGGAAATCGACGAATTGTTCGGCCTCAAGATGGGGGCCGACGATTTCATCCGCAAACCGTTCTCGCAGCGCCTGCTGGTCGAGCGCGTGAAGGCGGTGTTGCGCCGCGTCAGTCCGAAGGACGGCGCGACCCAGAAGGAAACCGATGCCAAGGC
>CAITEM010000095.1 GCA_903891395.1 uncultured Hyphomicrobiales bacterium
GCGCATCGAGATCGCGCTCCAGCCACTCGATGGTGGTGAGGTCGAGATGGTTGGTCGGCTCATCGAGCAACAGGATGTCGGGCGATGGCGCCAGCACGTGGGCGAGCGACACGCGGCGTGCTTCGCCGCCGGACAGATGCGACGGGTCTTCGTCGCCAGTGAGGCCTAGCTCTTCGATCAGATGGCGGGCGATATAAGGGTCGTCGGTCGGCTTCAAGCCGGATTCGACATAGGCCAGCGTCGTGGCGAAGCCACCGAAGTTCGGCTCCTGCGACAGGTAGCGCACCACCGCGCCGGGCTGCACGAACACGCTGCCTTTATCGGGCTCGACCACCTTGGCGGCGATCTTGAGCAGCGTCGATTTACCGGAGCCGTTGCGGCCGACCAGCGACACGCGCTCGCCGGTCGAAACCGACAGTTCCGCGCTGGTCAGCAGCGGCGTTCCGCCAAAGGTCAAGGCGATGTCTTTAAGCTGTAAAAGGGGGGGAGCCATGTCGCCTATATCTAGTGGTCGCGCGGCAGTTCGCACCGCCCAAGCTGCGATCCGTTACAGGCAGAAGCGCCCCGGGTCAAAGCTTAACGGCGCGAACGCCCGATAAGCCCGACTAGAAGCACAAATGCGTCAGAATGTTGCCGCGCTTGTCCTTGAGGACGTGGGGACATTCCAGCCGCTGCAGCGCGGTTTTTGCGTCCTCATTGCCCAGCGCGATGGCGCGCTCGAAGTACGACTTGGCGGCGCGGGAATCTTCCGGCCCGCCGCGCCCGTCCTGCGCAAACACGCCCATCGCCAGCAAGGCGCCGGAATGGTTTTGCGCGGCCGCTTTCTCGAACAGAGAACGCGCGGCGAAGTCATCCTGCGGACCGCCCTCGCCATTCGCATACATCACGCCGAGCTGGTACTGCGCTTCCGCAGAATTGGCTTCGGCGGCCTTCTCCAGCAAAGCCCTCGACTGGATCGGGTCTGATGACGTCGCGCCTCCTGCGGCGAGCGCGGCAAGATTGGTGTCGCCGCGCGGATTGCCGGCGGCAGCCGCGCGCTCGAACAACTTGCGGGCCTGCGGCTCGTCGCGTGCGACGCCGTTGCCGGTGCCGAGCAGAACGCCCAGTTCGATCATCGCCGCGGTGCTGCCTTTGTCGATGGCCCTACGATACGTGGCGACCGCTTCCTGCGTCTGCCCCTTTGCGGCGTAAGCGCGGCCAAGTTGAAACATCGCACGCCGAGAACTGCCGGAGGCGGACTTGCAGAACTTGATCGCGGTGTCGACGTCTGCCGGCGCGACAACCGCGACGCCTTTGAGGTCTTTGGGCCTGTCGGGATCGCCAGGGTCGGCCGCGACCCGGTCGCACAGCACCAGGTCGGCCGATTGGGCATAAGCCGGCCTGTAGTGCAGCGAGGCAATAGCAAGCGCCGCCAAGCCTATCGTTATCGCACCATATCTCTTGCTCATCGTACTTCGCCTTACGCCTCCGACAGCGCCGCCAGAATGCGCGCCCAGCTGCGGATGCCCTTATGATAGCAAGTCAGGTCGAATTTTTCATTGGGAGAA
>CAITEM010000096.1 GCA_903891395.1 uncultured Hyphomicrobiales bacterium
CCGGGGAGGACGGAAGCACCGCAGCCTTTCGCGGCGCCTCCGAGATCGGCTTCACCGTGATCTCGCTGACGGCCTCGCTGCTGGCGGTGTTCATCCCGCTGCTGTTCATGAGCGGACTCGTCGGCCGCATGTTCCGCGAGTTCGCGCTGACGCTGACCATCGCCGTGGTGGCCTCCGCGATCGTGTCGCTGACGCTGACGCCGATGATGTGCGGGCGGCTCTTGCGCCGCAGCAGCGACGCGCCGGCGGGCCGGCTGTCGCAAAGCTTCAATAATTACGTCGAGCGCACCATCGAGGCCTACCACCGCAGCCTGCTGTGGGTGTTGCGCCGCCAGCGCGCGACGCTGCTGGTGACACTCGTCACTTTGGCCGCGACCGTGTTTCTCTACATCGTCATCCCCAAGGGCTTCCTGCCGGTACAGGACACCGGCCTGATCACCGCCGTGACCGAAGCCGGCACCGACGTTTCATTCTCGGAAATGGGCCGACGCCAGAAGCAGGTCGAGGATATCCTGCGCGCCGATCCGGACGTGACCGGCGTGGTGTCGGTGATCGGCGTCAGCACGCTCAACACCTCGCCCAATGCCGGGCACATCGCCATCACGCTGAAACCACGCGATGAGCGTAGCGACCGCGTCGAGGCCATCATCGTACGGCTGAAGAATGCCGTCTCCGGCCTACCCGGCATGACGGTTTATTTCCAAGCGACCCAGGACATCCAGATTTCGACCCGCGCCGCCCGTGCGCAGTATCAGTATACGCTGGTCAGCACCGATTCCGCCGAAGTGCTGCTCTGGGCCGACAAGCTCACGCAACGCCTGCGCACCGAACCGACGCTGCGCGAGGTCGCGTCCGAAGCGCAGGAAGGCGGCCCCCGCGTGCTCGTCAATGTCGACCGCGAACAGGCCGGACGCCTCGGTGTGTCGATGCAGAGCGTCACCGACACCCTCAACGATGCGTTCGGCCAGCGCCAGATTTCGACGATCTACGGCCAGGCCAATCAGTATCGCGTCATCCTGGAAGCACAGCCGCGCTATCTGCAGGACCCGACCTCGCTCAATAAGCTCTATGTCACCGGCGCCACCACCAGCAACGGCACGGCGGCGACCGTCGCCAACACGGCGAGCGGCACCACCAACACCAACACGACGGCGACGCCCAACACCGTCACCGGCTCCAACCAGGTGCCGATGGCCGCCTTCGCCAGCTTCCAATACACCGCCGCGCCGCTGGCCATCGCGCATCAGGAGCAGTTTCCCTCCGTGACGCTCAGCTTCGATCTGGCACCCGGCTATGCGCTGAGCGACGCCGTGACGCTCATCACCAAGACCCAGCAGGACATCGGCATGCCAGCGTCGGTGACCGGTACCTATTCCGGCGACGCCGCCGAGTTCGCCAAGTCGCTGGCCGGTGAGCCGTGGCTGCTGCTCGCCGCCGCCATCACGATCTACATCGTGCTCGGCGTGCTCTACGAGAGCTTCATCCATCCGCTGACGATTCTCTCCACCCTGCCCTCCGCCGGAGTCGGCGCATTGCTGGCGCTGATGCTGTTCGGCTATGACCTGTCGGTGATCGCGCTGATCGGCATCGTTCTGCTGATGGGCATCGTCAAGAAAAACGCCATCATGATGATCGACTTCGCGCTCGAGGCCGAGCGCAACCAGGGCATGTCGCCCGAAGAATCGATCGTGCAGGCGGCGCTCCTCAGGTTCCGCCCGATCATGATGACGACCTTGGC
>CAITEM010000097.1 GCA_903891395.1 uncultured Hyphomicrobiales bacterium
CGCCATCATGGTCAGCAAGGTGCCGACGCCGCGCGAACCAAGTAGGAAACCCGCGGTCTGGATCGGATAGCCGAGCAGGTTCTGCATGAAGGGCGTAACCAGTGCCATGGTGCCGAACAGCACCACGCCGATCACCAGCATGAACACGCAGCCCGACACGAAATTGCGGTCCTTGAACATCTCGAAGCGTACGAAGGGCTCGCTGGTCGTCAGCGAATGCGCAAAGAAATAATAGAAGCCGGCAGCCGACACGATGGCCTCGACCCAGGCTTCGGTAGCGCCGAACCAGCCGATCTGCTCGCCGCGGTCGAGCAGCAATTGCAGCGAGCCGATGGCGACGGCGAGCGCCAAAAATCCGAACCAGTCGAAGCGCAGATGTTCCTGCCGCTTGGTCTCGTGCATGAAGATGAACATGCCGGCGACGGTGGCGATGCCGATCGGCAGATTGATCAGGAACACCCAGTGCCAGGAGTAATTGTCGGTCAGCCATGCGCCGATAGTCGGGCCCATGATAGGGCCCAGCATGACGCCGACGCCCCACATCGCCATCGCCGAGCCACGTTCCTCGACGGAGTAGGCGTCGAGCAGCACCGATTGCGACAATGGCACCAGCGCCGCGCCCGCCATGCCCTGCAGCAGGCGGAACAGCACCATCTGCTCGATGTTCTGCGCCAGTGCGCACAACAGCGAGGCGATGGTGAAGCCGGCGACGCAGGCGATGAACACGTTCTTGCGGCCGAAGCGGTCGGCCAGCCAGCCGACCGGCGCGGTCATGATCGCGGCGGCGACGATGTAGGAGGTCAGCACCCAGTTGATCTGGTCGAGCGAGGCCGACAGCGAGCCCTGCATATAAGGCAGCGCGACGTTGGCGATGGTGGTGTCAAGCGCCTGCATGATGGTCGCCGTCATGGCGAACACCGTCACCAGCAGACGCCGCATGTGCGGCGTCATACCCGCTGGTGCAGCAGCGCTCATCGATTGTCCGTCAGCTTGGCCGACATGCCGGGAATGCGGCTGTGCCCGGTGTCGATCTCGACGTTCACGCTCATGCCGGAGCGCAGCAGGTGGACGTTCTCGCCTTTGTCGAAGGCGATGCGGACGGGTACGCGCTGCACCACCTTGACCCAGTTACCGGTCGCATTCTGCGCCGGCAGGATCGAAAACTGCGCGCCGGTGCCCGGGCTCACGGCGACCACGGTGCCCTTGAAGGTATGGTCCGGGAAGCTGTCGACGTCGAGCGTCGCCTTCTGCCCGACGCGCAGATAGGTGATGTCGGTTTCCTTCGGATTGGCATCGACCCACGGCGCTTCGTCGTCGACCACGCTCAGGATCGGTCCGCCGGCGGCGACAAAGCGGCCGAGCTGGATGTTGTCGACCTGGGTCGCGGTGCCGGCGATCGGCGCGCGCAAGGTGGTGTGGTCGAGATCGCGCTGGGCCTGATCGAGCACGGCTTGTGCCTGCGCGTATTCAGGAAACTGCTCAATCGGCAGGTCGGGATTGCCGAGCAGTTGGGCGAGCGACGTATCGCGCTGCTGATCGGTGAACTGTGAAATTTGCTGCGCGGTTACGAGCGCGCCGACCGACGTATCGAGATCGGCCTGCGAGCCGGCTTGCGAACTGAACAGCTTGCTCTTGCGGTCGACGTCGCGCTGCTTCAGGTCGACGTTCTTCTTGCCAAGGTCGGACATCGAGCCGAGCGCGGTCAGGTTGGTTTTCAGTTTGTTGAAATCGGTGCGGGCAATGGCGAGCTTCGCCTGGGCTTGGGCAAGAGCGAGGTTATAGGGTTGCGGATCGAGCATCAGCAGAACGTCGCCGGGATTGACGCGCTGGCCTTCGCGGACGGTGACATTGATGACCTTGCCGGAGATGTCCGGCGTGATCAGCACCTTTTGCGCGCCGACATAGGCGTTGTCGGTCGAGATGTAGCGGCCGCCCGTGATGTAAATGCCGAAGCCGACGATCAGCGCCGCGGCCGGCAGGCCGATCAACAGGATCGTGCGCAGGCGTTTGCCGCCGAGGCGTGCCCGCAGTCCGGGTTTTGCCGGCGCTTCTGTCGTCCCCTCCGGGGAGGTCTTGGATTCCGGGGCCGGAACGACCTTCAGTGCTTTCTCGCTCATGATGCTAACCATTCGCCGCTTGTTGTTGTGACGCGTTGCGGCCGATGGCGGCGCGCAGATTATCTTTCACCAGCCTGAGATCGCGCAGCATGCGCTCCATGGACTCAGGTTCGATCCCTTCAAGCACGGTTGCCATCAAGGACTCGCTAAGAACCGCCAATTGCTCGAGGAGGGGTCGCGCGGCGGGCTTGAGATACAACCGATTGACCCGCCGATCGTTCGGATCGGCCCGGCGCTCGATCAGGCCATTTTCGTCCAGCTTGTCGAGCAAACGGGTCAGCGAAATCGGCTGCAAATCCAGGATTTCGGCGAGTTCCGATTGATTCAGGCCTTCGGTGCGCTCGAGGCGCACCAGCACAGTCCACTGCGCCCGCGAGATGCCGAAGACGCGGCCCTGCTGGTCGGCGTAGGTCCCCAGCATCCGGGACACGTCCTTGATCATAAAGGCGATTTCGCGTTTTAGCGGCATTGTGGGCACGGCAAACCTCTCAAACAGTGAGCTTATAATAAGCTTGCTTATAATATTTTCAAGGCGACTTTAGACGAATATTTGCTGGCCGCTGGGGGCGGTGACGCGGCTGCCGGCATGGGGCAAAGTCCGCGGAACAAAAAAACTTCACAGGGACGGATACGACATGGAAATCGGCTTTATCGGGGTTGGCATGATGGGCCAGCCGATGGCGAAGCGCCTGATCGCCGCGGGTCACACGCTGATCATTTATGACACCCGCAATGACGCAGTGGCTCCTTTGGTGGCACTCGGCGCCAAGCTAGGCTCGTCGCCGCAGGACGTCGCCGACCGCGCCGAGACGGTAATGGCGAGCCTGCCGGAGCCGCACATCGTCAAGAAGGTCGCGACCGGCGAGGGCGGCGTCAGCAGCGGCAAGCGCATCAAACGCTTCATCGATCTGTCGACCACCGGTCCCGGCGTCGCCGCGGACATCGCCGCCGCGCTCGCCAAGAAAAATATCGCGCAAGTCGATTCGCCGGTCAGCGGCGGCGTCGCCGGTGCGATCAAAGGCACGCTCGCGGTGATGGTGTCGGGCCCGCAAACCGATATCGATATCGTGAAGGACGCGCTGTCGGTGTTCGGCACCGTCTTCGTCGTCGGACACCAGGCCGGCATGGCGCAGACCGTGAAGCTCGCCAATAATTTCCTGTCGGCCTCCTCGATGGCGGCGACGTCGGAAGCCATTGTCATGGGCGTCAAGGCGGGCATCGATCCGGCGCTGATGCTCGACGTGATCAATGCCGGCTCCGGCCGCACCACGGCCTCGAGCGGAAAATTTCCCAACAACATCCTGCCGCGCACTTTCGACGCCGGCTTCGCCACCGCGCTGATGCTCAAGGACGTGCGGCTGTGCCTCGCCGAAGCCAAAGCTTTGGGTGTTCCCACGGACATGATGGGCATGGTCGCCTCGCTATGGGAGCGTACCGCGAGCGAGATGGGCGCCGACAAGGACTTCACCACCATTGTCCAAACGGTTGAGAGCCGCGCCGGCGTCATCGTGGGAGCCAAGAAGTAGGAAATGAGCGACGATATTCATGAGGTTTTCGCCGTGGCTTATGCCAGCCACGGCCGCATGCGGTCCGAGAACTACATCTTCGGCGACCCCCACGACGAAATGACGTCGATCACCTATTACGTCTGGGCGATCAAAGGCGCGCACGGTACCTTCATCGTCGACACCGGTTTCGACGAGGCCGCGGCCAAGCAGCGCGGCCGCACCATCGTGCATCCGGTCGGCGAAAGCCTGAAGGCGCTCGGCATCGAGCCCGCCGAAGTCAAGAACGTCGTCGCCACCCATATGCATTGGGACCACGCCGGCAATTACGATCTCTTCCCGAACGCGCGCTATCACATCCAGGACGACGAGATGGCCTACGCCACCGGCCGCTGCATGTGTCACAAGATGCTGCGCATTCCGTTCAGCGAAAACGACGTGCACGCGATGGTCAGCAAGGTCTACGCCGACCGGTGCGAATTCCACGACGGCAGCGACGAACTCGCGCCCGGTATCACGGTGCACAAGATCGGCGGCCACTCGAAGGGTTTGCAATGCGTGCGGGTCAAGACCAGACGCGGCTACGTCGTTGTGGCCTCGGATTGCATCCATACTTATTCGCACATCGATGAGGGCCGGGTATTCCCGATCACCTACTCGGTCGGCGATACGCTGGAAGGCTACAAGACGATCCAGAAGCTCGCCGGCGGCTCGCGCAAACATATCGTGCCGGGTCACGATCCGGATGTGCTGAAGCGTTATCCTGCGGCCAAGCCGGGGTTGGAGAACTGGATCGTCCGGTTGGATGCGGAGCCGGCGGTCTAAACCAGCCCCATTCCGACAAACGCATCCTTGTGATGCTCGGCGCTGCCGGCTGAAAAGCAGCAGAAGATGACGCGTTCGATGCCGCGCGGTATGGACGCCAATTCCGACGCGACGGTGCCCACCGCGATACGCGCGGCGATGTCGGCCGGGAAGCGGTAGATGCCCGTCGATATCGCCGGATAGGCGATCGACGTCAGCCGGTGCTCCGCCGCTAGGTCGAGCGCGGTGCGATAGCAACCTGCGAGCAGCGTCTCCTCATCCGAACCGCCGCCGTGCCACACCGGCCCGACGGCGTGGATGACGGCACGTGCTTTCAACTGGTATCCGTTGGTGATCTTGGCGCTGCCGGTATCACAGCCGCCGAGCGTGCGGCATTCCGCCAGCAATTCCGGTCCGGCCGCGCGGTGGATGGCGCCGTCAACGCCGCCGCCGCCCAGTAGCGATGTATTTGCCGCATTCACGATGACGTCGACATCGAGCGTGGTGATGTCGGCGACGTGGATTTCCAGCCGCGTCTTGCCGATGTCGGCGGTGAGGTGGAGCATGGCGGGACTATATCACCCCCGCTCGGAATAGACTTCCGTCTTGAGATCGACGCTGCTTTGCACGCCGATGTCGTCGTAATGCGTATCGAGGAACCGCCGCGCCGCACGCTTGCCGACTTTGCGCAGCAGGTCGAGCGACTGGAAATCATTGCGCAGCTTGCTTGACGACGACAATTGCTCGCCAAGGCCCTCCAGCACGATGCGGTGTACGTTGATCCGGCGGTATTCGTTCGGCCCGGTGCCGTGCGGCAGCCGGCCCTGGTCGATCAGCCGGTTGACGAATTCGATGGCGCGCAGCTCCGCCATCAGCGCCGAGTTGAAGGTGATTTCACTGACGCGGCCCATGATGTCGCGCGTCGTGTGCGGTACGTTCTTGCGCTCCAACGGATTGATCTGGACGATGACGACGTCCTCGCAATCGGTCGAACGGAAGAACGGATAGATCACCGGATTGCCGAGATAGCCGCCGTCCCAATAGGGCACGCCGTCGATTTCCACCGCGCGGAACACTGCCGGCAGGCAGGCCGAAGCCATCACCGCTTCTGCCGAAATCTTGTCGTGCGGGAAGATGTGCAGCCGTCCGGTTTGAACGTTGGTGGCGGCGATGAAGATCTGGCGTGGATCGGCGCGCAGGCCGTCGAAATCAACGAATCGCTCGATCAGCTCCTTGAGCGGATTGATGTTGAGCGGGTTGAGGTCGTAAGGCGACAGATATTGCGACCACGCCGACAGCCAGTTGAAGGTCGGCGAGCCTTCGCCCGGCAGCAGCGAAAACAGACGGTCTGTGACGGCGCGCTGCACCGCCGGCAGATCGCCGCCGAGACTTGCGGCGCGCCAGAAATCGGATAGCCGCTTGCGCGCTTCCTCCGGCCCGCCGCGCTTGAGCCCGTCCGCCAGCATCACGGCGTTGACCGCGCCGGCGGACGTGCCGGAAATACCCTCGACCGTCAGCCGGCCGTCTTCGAGCAGATGATCGAGGACGCCCCAGGTGAAGGCGCCGTGCGCGCCGCCGCCTTGCAGCGCCAGATTGATGCGCTTGGTGCCTTTGGACTTGTCCGGCTTGCCGGATTTGTCGCCGCCAAAAGCGCGCGCGAGGAAGTCGATCATTATCTATTCCGTCATTCCGGGACATCGCGAAGCGATGGACCCGGAATCCAGGGGCGGCATAAGAACGCACGGCTCTGGATTCCGGGTTCGCTCGCTCTGCTCGCGCCCCGGAATGACCGCATTTGTTTCACTGCGCCACCCAGCCGCCGTCGATGGAATAGGCCGAAC
>CAITEM010000098.1 GCA_903891395.1 uncultured Hyphomicrobiales bacterium
ATCAAGGCGATGGCGATGATCCAGTCGCAGTCGACCTCGAACCCGGCGGCGGTGTCGCAATGGGCGGCGGTCGAAGCGCTCAACGGCACGCAGGACTTCATCCCGAAGCACAACAAGATTTTCAAGGAACGCCGCGACCTCTGCGTCTCGATGCTCAACCAGGCGTCCGGGATGAAATGTCCGAAGCCGGAAGGCGCGTTCTATGTCTATCCGTCGGTGGCAGGGACCATCGGCAAGATGACGACGTCGGGCAAGAAGCTCGTCACCGACGAGGATTTCGTCACCGAGTTGCTCGAAGCCGAAGGCGTCGCGGTGGTGCAGGGCACGGCCTTCGGCCTCGGCCCGGCGTTCCGCATTTCCTACGCCACCAAGACCGAGGACCTGGAAGAGGCCTGCCGCCGTATCCAGCGTTTCTGCGGCAATTTGAAATAGCAGCTCGGCTCGTTCCCGCGTAAGCGGGAATCCAGTTCTTGGCTTGAACACCGGGTCCTCGCTTTCGCGGGGACGAGCGGAGGATGAGCGAATCACCTGCGGCTCCGTTACTCTGCCGGTATGATTCCACGCTCTCTCGTTGTCCTTTCCTTCACCGCCGTCCTGCTGACCGCCGCCGTCGCGCAGGAACGCGTTACCGTCGGCACGCAGCGGCTGGGGACCAGCGGCGCGTTGTTCATCGCGGCGACGCAGGGCTACTTCAAGGCCGAAGGCCTCGACCTGGAGATGACGGCTTACCCGTCCGCGCAAAACGTGGTCGAGGCGCTGGCCGGCGGCGCCACCGATTTCGGCGTCGCCGAGTTCACCGGCGCGGCCTTCAATCTCGCCGGCAAGGGCGCGATCAAGGCGATCGCCGCGCAGGTCCGCGAGAAGCGCGACTTCGATGGCAACGAGTTGATCGCTTCGAATGCCGGTTATGCAAAAGGCGTGCGCAAGACCGAGGATCTCGCCGGCAGGTCCTTTGCCGTCACCGAACTCGGCGCGGTGGCGCATTTCCAGCTTGGCCAGATCGCACAGATGAAGAATTTCGATCTCAACAGCGTCACGCTCAAGCAGATGCAGTCGTTCGACGGCGTGGCGCGTGCGATTGCCAATGGCGAGACCGATGCGGCCATTCTCCCGGCGCAATATGCCCGCGAACTGCTGACCGCGAACCAGGCCAAGCTGATTTCCTGGGTGTCTGAATTGGATGAGCCGCAACTGGGCGCGCTGTTTGCGTCGGCCGCGACGATTTCGTCGCGCCAGGCGACGGTCGAAAAATTCCTGCGCGCTTACCGCAAAGGCGCCGCCGATTATACGGCCGCCTTGATGCGGCTGGACAAATACAGCAAGCGCATCACCGATGCGAAGTCGCAGGCCGCGGCGGCGTCGATCGCGCGCTATGTCTATCCGGGTAAAACCGCCGGCGTTACCGTGGTGGAAGCCGGCGCGTTCTACATGGACCCGCAGGCGCGGCTCGATGCCGCTGACGTCGCGCGGCAGGTCGAGTGGTATAAATCGCAAGGGCTTATCGACAGCACCGTGGCCCCGCGCAGCGTCGTGGATACAAATTTCATCAAGTGACGCATAACTGATCTGGACGGCTTAAATCCGCGCTTGCCAGTGCGGGAATTGCCTGAGACGATGCCAGCGCAAGGGCCGGTTCACGAGGTCCATCTCCCGGCCAAAAAGGGAGGTTGCCGATGAACGAAAAGCGTGGCGCTGTTCCCAGCTCTATAAAACCGAGGGGTTCGCGGTGCATTGCACTGGTGGGCCCCTTTCAAAGCGGTAAGACGACACTCCTCGAAGCCATCCTTGCCCGCACCGGCGCCATCCCGCGTCAGGGCACGGTCGATACCGGCACCACGGTCGGCGACGCCGGCAAGGAAGCGCGTCAGCACAAGATGAGCGTCGAGGCGACCTTCGCCACTACGACCTTCATGGGCGACAGTTACACCTTCGTCGATTGCCCCGGCTCCATTGAATTCATCCACGACATGCGCAGCGTGCTGCCGGCGGTCGATGCCGCGGTGGTGGTGTGCGAGGCCGATGAAAAGAAAGTGCCGCAGCTCCAGTTGATCCTGCGCGAACTGGAAGACCAGAACATTCCGCACTTTCTGTTCCTCAACAAGATCGACAAGGCCGACCGCCGTGTGCGCGAGACGCTGAAGCTGTTGCAGCCGGCCTCGCGCGTGCCGCTGCTGCTGCGGCAAATTCCGATCTGGCGAAACGACATCATCTCCGGCTTCGTCGATCTCGCGCTGGAGCGCGCCTTTGTCTACAAGGAGCACGCCGCTTCCGAGATCGTCGAACTCGCCGGCGAGGACCGCGATCGCGAGAAGGAAGCGCGCTTCTCGATGCTGGAGACGCTGGCCGATCACGACGACGAGTTGATGGAGCAACTGCTCGAGGATATCGAGCCGCCGCGCGACAAGATATTCGACGACCTCGCCAAGGAATTGCGTGACCGTATCGTCGTCCCGGTGCTGCTCGGTGCCGCGACGCGCTCGAACGGTGTGCTGCGTTTGCTCAAGGCGCTGCGCCACGAAGCGCCCGGCGTGGCGGAAACGGCGGCACGTCTCGGCGTCAAACACGGCTACGACGCGGTGGCGCTGGTGCTGAAGACGTTCCACACCGCCCACGGCGGCAAGATGTCGATGGTGCGGTTGCTTACCGGCGAGGCCGGCGACGGCACGACCTTCTCGTCGCCGATGTCCGAGGTTGGCCGCACGTCCGGCGTCTTTACCGCCATCGGCGCGAACTTCACCAAGCGGGGCCCGGCCGTTGCCGGCGACACCGTCGCCTTCGGCAAGCTCGATTCCGCCAAGACCGGCGATACCCTGTCGTCCGGCCGGCAGGCGCGCCGCGCGATGGTGAAGGTCACGCCTTTTCCGCCGGTGCTGGCCATCGCGGTGCAGGCCAAGGAGCGCAAGGACGACGTCAAGCTCGGCGCCGCCTTCACCAAGCTGACCGAGGAAGACCCATCGCTGCGCGTCGACCACAAAGCCGAGAGTCACGAAGTGGTGATTTGGGGCCAGGGCGAGATGCACCTGCGCGTTGCCGTCGAGCGGCTGGCCGAACGCTATGCGGTGCCGGTGACGACGCGCACGCCGTCGGTGGGCTACCGCGAGACCATTCGCAAGCCGGTCACTTTGCGCGGCCGCCACAAGAAGCAGTCGGGTGGCCACGGTGCGTTCGGCGACGTCGTGCTGGAGATCAAGCCGCTGCCGCGTTCGTCCGGTTTCAAGTTCGAGGACAAGATCACCGGCGGCGTGGTGCCGCGCAATTACATCCCGGCGGTGGAGGAGGGCGTCGTCGACGCGCTCAAGCATGGCCCACTCGGTTTTCCGGTGGTGGACGTCTGCGCGGCGCTGATCGACGGCTCGTATCACACCGTGGATTCCTCCGACATGGCGTTCCGCACGGTGGGCCGTATCGCCATCGTCGAAGGCCTGCCGCAGTGCCAGCCGGTTCTGCTGGAGCCGATCTACCTGGTCGAGATCGTCTGCCCGTCCGACGCCACGGCGAAGATGAACGCCATCTTGTCTGGCCGCCGCGGGCACATTCTCGGTTTCGACACACGCGAGGACTGGAGCGGCTGGGACACCGTACGCGCACAGATGGCGGAGGCGGAAATCGGCGACCTCATCATCGAGGTGCGCTCGGCCACCGCCGGCGTCGGCTCGTTCACCTTCAAGTTCGACCACATGGCCGAACTCACCGGGCGGACAGCGGATCAGATCGTCGCGGCGCGCAAGACCGCGGCGGCGGCGTAATCTTATCCCTCCCCGCAAAGCGGGGGGATAAGAAGTAAGTGACTTGCCTGTGAACGCGGGTCCCCATAGGCATGGAACGCCGAGCAAGACGTGATTCCGGAGGGATTCGCGACATGAACGTTATTCGCCGTCGTGGCTGGGAAATCGCTGCCCGCGATCTCACGCCCGAGCATCTGTTCTTCGACCGCCGCCGCTTTCTCGCCGGCTCCGTCAGCGCTCTGGCTGTGGCGCCGGTCGCCGCCTCCGCGCAACGCGTGACCGACGCCGCCAATCTGCCGGACCCGAGCGCGGACCTCTATCCAGCCAGGCACAACGACAAATACGTGCTCGACCGGCCGGTCACCGACGAGAAGATCAACGGCAACTACAATAATTTCTACGAATTCGGTTCGCAGAAGACCATCGCTTCGACCGCGCAGGCGCTCAAGGTGCGGCCGTGGACTATCAAGATCGAGGGTCTGGTCGAGAAGCCGATCGAGATCGGCATCGACGAATTGATGCGCAAGATGACGCTGGAAGAGCGCGCCTACCGCCACCGCTGCGTCGAGGCCTGGAGCATGGCGATCGCCTGGACCGGCTTCCCGGTGCGCAAGCTGGTGGATTTCGCCAAGCCTTTGGGCTCGGCGAAATATCTGCGCATGGAAACCTTCATGGATCCGAAGGTTGCTTTCGCGCAGAAGCAGTCCTGGTTTCCGTGGCCCTATATCGAAGGCCTGAGTATGGCGGAGGCGACCAACGATCTCGCCTTTCTCGCCACCGGTG
>CAITEM010000099.1 GCA_903891395.1 uncultured Hyphomicrobiales bacterium
CGCGCGGCGTGAACGTGCTGGTGACCACGGGCACCGTGACTTCGGGTGGCTTGGCCGAGCAGCGGTTGCCGCGCGGCGTCATCCATCAATACGTGCCGGTCGACGTACCCTATTACGTGCGCCGCTTCTTGAAGCATTGGCAACCGGACCTGGCGCTGTTCGTCGAATCCGACCTGTGGCCGAACATGATGATCGAAACGTCGCGGCGCGGCGTGCCGATGATCCTGGTCAACGCCAGGCTGTCGGAAAAGTCCTTCAATCGATGGCGTCAATTCCCGCGCACCATCGGCAATCTGCTGAGGCGTTTCGATCTCTGCATGGCGGGTACGCCGGACGACGCCATGCGCCTGAGCGATTTGGGCGCGCCACGTGTCGTCACCACCGGCAACCTTAAACTCGACGTGCCGGCGCCATCCGCCGACGGCACGCAACTCGAGCGCCTGTCGGACGCCATCGCCGGACGGCCCGTGATCGGTGCGGCATCGACCCATGCCGGCGAGGAAGACATCGTCATCGCCGCCCACAAACGCCTGAGCGGCAGCTTTCCGAATTTGCTGACGCTGATCGCACCGCGCCACCCCGATCGCGGGCCTGCGATTGCGGGAATCGCCGAGGCAGCCGGACTTAAAGTTCGCCTGCGCTCGCGTGGTGAATTGCCTGACACCAATACCGGCATCTACGTCGCCGACACCATCGGTGAACTGGGCCTGATCTACCGCGTCGCGCGCCTGGTCTTCATGGGCGGCTCGCTGATCGAACATGGCGGCCAGAACCCGATCGAGGCGGCGAAGCTCGGCGCCGCGATCCTGCACGGTCCGCATGTGTGGAATTTCGCCGAGATCTACGCGGCGCTCGACAATGCCCATGGCGCCGAACTGGTCCTCGACGCCGGCCGCCTCACCGCTGGTTTCGGCGCCTGGCTCAACGACGCCAAGACCGCAGCACATGTGGCGAATGTCGGCCGCGCGACGGTCGATGCGCTGGGCGGCGCGCTCGAGCATACGCTACACTCGCTTGACCCCTATCTGATGCAACTGCAATTGCGCCAGCGAGCTTACAATGCGTGATCCGGACTTCTGGTGGCGCAAAGGTTCGCTGGCAGCGGACCTGCTCGCGCCGCTGGGCTACGTCTATGGCGCTATCGCCGCACGGCGCATGACGAAGCTTGGCGTGCGCGCCGCGGTGCCCTTGATCTGCGTCGGCAACTTTACTCTGGGTGGCGCCGGCAAGACGCCGACCGCGCTTTGGCTCGCCAAGATGCTGGAAACTGCGGGCGAGAAGCCCTGCTGTCTCAGCCGCGGCTATGGCGGCAGCGACGCCGGACCGAGGCTTGTCGACGCGCACAACGACGGCGCGGCACAGGTTGGCGACGAGGCCCTGCTGCTGGCGCGCGTGGCGCCGACCATCGTCTCGCGCGACCGGGTGGCCGGCGCGCAAGCGGCACGCGCGACCGGCGCCAGCGTCATCGTCATGGACGATGGTTTGCAAAACCCGTCGCTGACGAAGGATTTCACGCTCGCGGTGGTCGACGGCCGGCGTGGTATCGGCAATGGCCGCGTATTTCCGGCGGGTCCATTGCGTGCTCCGCTGGACGTGCAGATCGCACGGTGCGACGCGCTGCTGCATCTTGGCCAGGATGCCGGCGCTGAGCCGATGCCAACCGGCGCCGAGACCTTGCCTGTATTTCACGGCCGGCTGATGCCGGACGCAGCCGCGCTGACGGCGTTAAAGGGCTGCAACATATTCGCCTTCGCCGGCATTGGCGACCCAGAGAAGTTTTTCGCGACATTGATGCAGGCCGGCATTCCCGTCACCCAGCGCAAGGCGTTTGATGACCATCACCGCTTCAGCGGCGAGGAAGCGGCCGAACTGGTGATGCAGGCCGAGCACGAAGGCCTGACGCTACTCACGACGGAGAAAGACCACGCCCGCATGACGGGTGACCCCGCGCTCGCCGCGTTAGCGGAACGCGCGCAAGTGCTGCCGGTGACGTTGATGGTGGACGAGGCGGACGAACTGCGCAGATTGGTTCTGACGAAGATCGCCAAACGCGCCTGACACAGACCTACTTGCCGGCTTTGCCCTGGACCCGTTGCAATACGATCTCGGGCGAGGCGTAGGCCTCCTGCAGATCGACGCTCCAGTATTTCAACTCTTCGAGCGGAATCGGCACGCCGGTCACGGCGCAGCGCACGAAAGCGCCCGGGCGCGCCACGCGGAAATCGCCATCGAGGTATTTGACCTCGGCTTCGCCGTTCATCGGCGACGAGCGGTCATAACGATTGAGCACAGGCTGTCTCCGATCTCACAGGCGACGTTGAGTCTAAGATAGTCGTTCGGCCGCCAAAACGAAACCCTCGAAAATGCAGGTTTTAGGCGCCGAAAAGGCTGCCCTGCCCGCCAGTATCTTCACCGCCACGAGGACGCGGCTTGGACGATGCTTTCGGCGCAGGTTTTGGAACCGGCGCCGGGTTTGCGGCGGCCGATGAAGCGGGCGCACCGCCTGCGCCATCCGCCACCGCGCCGACGCGACCGTCGGCGAATTCGATATCCAATCGCGTCCCGGCGCTCACCGCCGTCGCGGAGCGCAACGGACGGCCGGCGCCATCGCGCACCAGCGCAAAGCCACGCTTGAGCACCTCGCGATAGGAGAAAGCCGTCAACAATTGCGCGGCGCGTTCCAGCCGCGCGCCGCGCTGCGCCAGCACGGCCCGCGTCGCGCGTTGCGACCGTTCGCCAAAGGCTGCAACGCGTTCGCGGGCGCGTTCGATGCGAACGCGGTGCGCCTGCGCGTTGGCGGCGAGACCGGAGTTCAGCCGGCGATTTAAGTTGTCGTAGCGCTCGCGGCGGCGCTCGACATTGGTACGCAACAATTGCGGCGCCAGGCGGCCGGCGATGGCGGAATACTGCCGATGATGGATCTGCGCGTTCGCCGTCAACGCGCGCGGCAAGCGTTCCGCGAGCGTGTCGAGCTGCTGGCGCGGTCCGGCGAGAATGTCGCGCGGCAGTGCGCGCGACAGCAACGACAATTCCTTGCGGCGCTGCTCGAGCCCGCGCTGCCAGCAGGCTAGCCGGCGCGCGGCGAGCGCGACGATGCGGGCCAGCAATTCCGAACGCACCGGCACCGCCATTTCGGCGGCCGCGGTCGGCGTCGGCGCGCGGCGATCGGAGGCGAAATCGATCAGGGTAACGTCGGTCTCATGACCGACCGCCGAGATCAGCGGGATCATGCTGTCGGCGGCCGCGCGTACCACGATCTCCTCATTGAACGACCACAGGTCTTCGAGCGAGCCACCACCGCGCGCGACGATGATCAGATCCGGGCGTGGCAACGTGCCGCCCTCGGGTAACGCGTTGAAGCCGTGAATGGCGTTGGCGACTTCGCCCGCCGACTGCTCGCCTTGCACCCGCACCGGCCACACCAGCACGCGGCGCGGAAAGCGGTCGGCGAGACGATGGAGTATATCGCGGATGACGGCGCCGGTCGGCGACGTGACGACGCCAATCACATCGGGCAAGAACGGAATGAGCTGCTTGCGCGCGTCGTCGAATAGCCCTTCGGCGGCGAGCTTCTTCTTGCGCTCCTCGAGTTGCTTGAGCAGCGCGCCGACGCCGGCGGGCTCCAGCGACTCGATCACGAGCTGATATTTGGACGAGCCGGGGAAAGTCGTCAGCTTGCCGGTGACGATGACGTCAAGGCCCTCTTCGGGCTTGACCCGCATGCGGCCCCAGACGCCCTTCCAGATCACGCCTTCGAGCACCGCCTTCTCGTCCTTGAGGCGGAAGTAGCAGTGGCCGGACGGCGAAGGGCCCTTGAAGCCCGAGACCTCGCCGCGCACCCGCACATAGCCGTAGGCGTCCTCGACGGTGCGCTTGAGCGCCGCCGAGAGCTCGGAGACGGACCATTCCACAACGTTTTTAACGGCGGCTTCGGCCATCAGGTCCGAATCTCTTGCGGGCTAAGGTATCAGTCAGTACTGACTGTCAGCACTCCCCCGGACTGTCAACAAAGGCCAGCCGTTTGAACATCCTGATCCTTGGTTCCGGCGGCCGCGAGCACGCGCTGGCCTGGAAAATGGCGGCCAGCCCGCTGGCCGACAAGCTTTATTGCGCGCCGGGCAACGCCGGCATCGCCAAAGAAGCCGAATGTGTCGCGCTCGACATCGCCGACCATGGCGCGGTGATCGCGTTCTGCCAAAAGACCAAGATCGACCTGGTCGTGGTCGGCCCCGAAGTGCCGCTGTGCGCCGGCATCGTCGACGATCTGGAGAAGGCCGGCATCAAGGCGTTCGGCCCGAGCAAATGGGCGGCGCGGCTCGAAGGCTCCAAGGGCTTCACCAAGGACCTTTGCAAGGCCAATAAGATTCCGACCGCGGCCTATGAACGCTTCAAAGGCGGCGCCGCGGCCAAAGAATACGTGCGCACGCACGGCGCGCCGATCGTGGTGAAGGCCGACGGCCTTGCCGCCGGCAAAGGCGTCATCGTCGCGCAGACCGTCGCCGAGGCTGAGCAAGCCATCGCCGACATCGTGGAG
>CAITEM010000100.1 GCA_903891395.1 uncultured Hyphomicrobiales bacterium
ACAAGGCGTCGCACCGTGTCATCGCCGACCATCTACGCGCCTCGTCGTTCCTGATCGCCGACGGCGTGCTGCCGTCGAACGAGGGCCGCGGCTACGTGCTCCGCCGCATTATGCGCCGCGCCATGCGCCACGCCGAACTGCTCGGCGCCAAAGAGCCGCTGATGTGGAAGCTCGTGCCCGTCCTGGTGCGCGAGATGGGCCAGGCTTTCCCGGAACTGGTGCGCGCGCAGCCTTTGATCACCGAAACGCTCAAGCTCGAAGAGACGCGCTTTCGCAACACGCTGGAGCGCGGGCTCGCCATTCTCGACGACAAGAGTAAGACCCTGAAGCAGGGCGACATGTTCGATGGCGACACGGCCTTCACGCTGTACGACACCTACGGCTTCCCGCTGGACCTTACGCAGGACGCGCTGCGTTCGCGCGGCATCAGCGTCGACATTGCCTCGTTCAGCGACGCCATGGAGCGCCAGCGCGAGAAGGCCCGCGCGTCCTGGTCCGGCTCCGGCGACGCGGCGCAGGAGACGGTGTGGTTCGGCCTGCGCGAAAAGGCCGGCGCCACGGAGTTTCTCGGCTACGAGACCGAAGCCGCCGAAGGTACCGTCACGGCGCTGGTCAAGGACGGCAAAGAAGTCACGGAGCTGAAAGCCGGCGAGAGCGGGCAGGTGGTGATGAACCAGACACCTTTTTACGGCGAGAGCGGCGGCCAGTTGGGCGACACCGGCGAGATGCGCCGCGAGGGCGTAAAGCTGACGGTGACCGACACGCAGAAGAAGACTGGCGACGTGTTCGCGCACGCGGTCAAGGTCGAGCAGGGCTCGGTCAAGGTCGGCGACCCGCTGCTGCTGGAGGTCAACCACGCCCGCCGCGCCGGTATCCGGCAGAACCATTCCGCCACCCATCTGCTGCATGAGGCCCTGCGTCAGGTGCTCGGCGACCATGTTGCGCAGAAGGGCTCGATGGTGGCGCCCGATCGGCTGCGGTTCGACTTCTCGCATCCTAAACCCGTGACGGCGGAAGAGCTTGAGCGGGTCGAGGACATCGCCAACGATATCGTGTTGCAGAACGCCCCGGTGACGACGCGGTTGATGGCGCTCGACGATGCGCGGGCCTCCGGCGCGCGCGCTTTGTTTGGCGAGAAATACGGCGACGAGGTCCGTGTCGTGGCCATGGGCGAGGGCACCGGCAATACGCTCGGCTGGTCGGTGGAGCTGTGCGGCGGCACGCACGTCAAGCGTACCGGCGATATCGGGCTGATCACGGGCCTGTCGGATAGCGGCGTGTCGTCCGGCGTGCGCCGGCTCGAGGCTTTGACCGGCACCGCGGCGCGCAAGTCGGTCAACAAGCAGATTGCCGTCGTCAAAGCCGCCGCCGCCGAACTCAAGACGCAGCCGGAGGAACTGACCGCGCGCGTCGCGGCGCTGCTCGACGAACGCAAGAAGCTGGAGCGGGACCTCACCGAGGCGCGCAAGAAGATCGCCATGGGTGGCGCCAGTTCGCAGGCCGGCGCGGCGAGCGACGACGTCGAGACCGTCAACGGTGTCAAGGTGATGGCCAAGGCGTTGACCGGCGTCGAAGCCAAGGACCTGCGCAGTCTGGCCGACGAGGGCAAGAAAAAGCTCGGCTCCGGTATCGTCATCCTGCTGGCCAACGATGCCGACGGCAAAGCGGCTTTGGTGGTCGGCGTCACCGCCGATCTCACTGCCGCCAACAACGCGGTGGCCATGGTACAGGCCGGTGTCGCCGCGCTCGGCGGCAAGGGCGGCGGCGGCCGTCCCGACATGGCGCAGGGCGGTGGGCCGAACGGCGGCGAGGCGCCGGCAGCAATTGCCGCGATCAAGAAGCTGGTCAAATCAGCCTAGCGTTCGCCAGACCGCCTTTTGCTGCTTTTGCGGGCCGCGCTCCGCTTGATGCAACGCAAGGCCTCCGGCCGCGTTGCCTGCTATCGAGCGAATCTCCTTTCGCTTCGCTATAAGACGGCTGGGCCGGAGCGAAACCTCTCAATGGCGCGCGAAAAGACCAAAGCATTACGGCGGCGCGTCTATGTGGCGCTGGAACAGGGGCCGGTCGGCGAGCGCATCGCCGTCGTCACCGACCGCGCGCTGGTGGCGCTGATCGTCGTCAATCTCGCCGCGGTTACGCTGGAATCGGTGCCGGCCATCGGCGCGCGTTACGCGCTAGCCTTCGATGTCATCGAGTATTTCTCGCTCGTCGTCTTCACCATCGAATATGCGCTGCGGCTCTGGGGGGCGGTCGAACACGGTCCGCACCGGCACCTGTCGCCGACCCGCGCGCGGCTGAAATACGTCTTCAGTGCCGCCGGCCTAGTCGATCTGGTCGCCGTGCTGCCGTTCTGGCTGGCGATGGTGCTACCGGCCGACTTCCGCTTCGTGCTGGTGTTCCGCATGGTGCGCTTCTTCAAGATCGCGCGCTATTCACCGGCGATGCGTTCGCTGCTCGACGTCCTGTACCGCGAGCGCCGCGCGCTGTTCGGCTGCCTCATCATCACCCTGGGCGCGGCTTTGGTTGCGGCGTCGCTGATGCATTTGGCCGAGGGCCACGTGCAGCCGGAGAAGCTCGGCACCATCCCCGACGCGCTGTGGTGGGCCATCGTCACCGTCGGCACCATCGGCTACGGCGACGTCGTGCCGGTCACCGCGCTCGGCAAGATCATCGCCACCGGCACCATTTTCATGGGTTTGATCCTAATGGCGCTGCCGATCGGCATTATCGCCACCGCCTTTTCCGACCAGATCCATCGCCGTGACTTCATCGTCACGTGGGGCATGATCGCCAAGGTGCCGCTGTTTGCCGAACTTGACGCCGGGGAGATCGCCGACATCAGCGAATTGCTGCGGGCGCAATTGGCGGAGGAGGGCGAGGTCATCGTGCGCGAGGGCGATCACGCCCATTCGATGTACTTCATCGCCGCCGGCGAAGTCGAAGTGGCGGTGGGAAAAAAGAAAGTGAAACTCGGGGTCGGCCAGTTTTTCGGCGAGGTCGCCGTGCTCAAGAACGAGCGCCGCTCCGGCACCGCGACGGCGTTGACCCGCACCAGTCTGCTGGCGCTATCGGCGCAGGACCTGCACGCTTTGATGAAGCGCGACCATCGCATCGCCGAACGCGTGAAGGACGTCGTCGACAAACGCACCGGCGGCAAGGT
>CAITEM010000101.1 GCA_903891395.1 uncultured Hyphomicrobiales bacterium
CCCCCCCCCCCCCCCCTTTTGTATATAAATATGTCCGGTATCCGACATTGTGAGGACGCCCGTGCGACCTTCAGACGAGGCGCGGCGACCGCCATTGCGGCGTGTTATGGGCCTGCCGCTGTAATCGATACCAATCGTTGCTAAGGTGACGGCCGATAAGCCGGCGAACCGGCGAACCAGGAGTGCGTGTTCGATGGCTTCCAGCCGACCCACCGCCGCCGCGAGCGTGCCGAACGATCTCGAGCCGTATTGGATGCCGTTTACCGCCAACCGCGCCTTCAAGAAGCGGCCGCGGATGGTCGCCTCTGCCCAGGACATGCACTATGTCACGCCGGATGGCCGGAAATTGCTCGACGGCTCCGCCGGTCTCTGGTGCACCAATGCCGGCCATAACCGCGCGCCGATCGTCGCTGCCATCCAGGCGCAGGCGGCCGAGATGGACTACGCGCCGCCGTTCCAGTTTGCCCATCCCAAAGCCTTCGAACTTGCCGCGCGCGTCGCCGCGCTGGCGCCAGGCGATCTCGATCACGTCTTCTTCTGCAATTCCGGTTCGGAGGCCGTCGACACCGCGCTCAAGATCGCGCTCGCGTTCCACAATGTGCAGGGCCGCGGCTCGCGCGTACGGCTGATCGGCCGCGAACGCGGCTATCATGGCGTCGGCTTTGGCGGCATCGCCGTCGGCGGCATCGTCAACAACCGCAAGCAGTTTGGCGCGCTGATGACCGGCGTCGATCATCTGCCGGCGACCTATAATCGTGCCGAGCAGGCCTTTTCCGTTGATCAGCCGGAGTGGGGCGGCCATTTGGCCGACGCGCTCGACGGTTTGGTCGCCTTGCATGATGCCTCGACCATCGCCGCCGTCATCGTCGAGCCGATGGCCGGTTCGACCGGCGTCATTCCGTCGCCGAAAGGCTATCTGCAGCGCCTGCGCGCGATTTGCGACAAGCACGGCATTCTCTTGATCTTCGACGAGGTCATCACCGGCTTTGGTCGTCTCGGCTACGCTTTCGCCGCCGAGCGCTACGGCGTGGTGCCGGACATGATCACCTTCGCCAAAGGTGTCACCTCCGGCAGCGTACCGATGGGAGGCGTGCTGGTGCGCAAGGGCATCTACGACGCCTTCATGCGGGGGCCCGAGCACGTCGTCGAGCTGTTCCACGGTTACACTTATTCGGCGCATCCGCTGGCTTGCGCCGCGGGTCTCGCCACGCTCGATCTCTATCGCGAAGAGAATCTGTTCGAGCGCGCGCGCAAGCTGGAAACACCGTGGGCGCAGGCGGCGCTGAGCCTGAAGGGCCTGCCGAATGTGCTCGACATCCGGCCGGTGGGTCTCACCGTCGGCATCGATCTCGCCAGCAAGCCGGACGGCGTCGGCCGGCGCGGCATGGCGGCGCTCGAAGCCGCGTTCCACGACCACGACCTCATGCTGCGCGCCGTCGGCGACACGCTGGCGCTGTCGCCGCCGCTGATCGTCAGCGAGGCGCAGATCGACGAAATCTTCGACAAGGTCGCCAAGATCATCAAAGCGGTGGCGTGAAGCTCAACGCTTGAGGACCGAGGCGGCTTGGCCGGGTCAGTGCGATTCCCGGCGCATCTCGTCATCGGCGATGGACATGCCCATCGCCAAAAGCGGTGCTGCGGTAGCCGCGGTGACGATCGCGCCCATCTCCAGCGCATTGGCGGGCGACCCGCCGATGAACTCGAAATATTCAAGCAACGCGTCGACATCGACGAAGAGGGCGCCGAGCAGCGCCACGATGAAAAGCCCGCCAATCAGCATCGACCGGATGCTCAACCGGTGCTGCGTCAGTGTGAAAAGCGTTTTACCGCTGGTATCCATTGTGCGACCTCCACGATTATTGGGTCGCCGCCCTTGGCCGAGATATAGACCGCCAAAAAGAATTTGCACAAGGCACAGTGCCGCCGCGCAGTTATCGCGCGTCCGCATAACTCGGTGACCGGTTAGTTCCGGCGGCCGATGACGCTACTGAGCGGCGATCTCGTTGGCCGTGATCACGTCGTGCCAGAGCTTGATCTCGTCCTTGAGTAGCGCGTGCGCGGCTTCGGGCGTTTCCTCTTCGGGCGGAAACAGCACCATGCCGCCTTCGGCAAAGGTCTTTTGCACCGTCGCATCGGCAAGCGCCGTGCGCAGCGCGGTATTCAGCCGGTTGACGATGGGACGCGGCGTGCCGGCCGGCGCCAGTATCATATGCCAGAAGTCGATATCGAGCTTCTTGTAACCGAGTTCGCCCAACGTCGGGACATCCGGCATGCCGGGGAAGCGCCTGCGGCCGATGATGGCGTAAGTCTTCAGCTTTCCGGACGTGACGAAGGGTGCCGCCTGAATGGCCGATATCGAACTGAAGTCCACCTGGCCTGACAGCAGATCGACGAGCGCCGGTCCAGCGCCGCGATACGGCACCTGCGTTGCCTTCCAGCCGAGTTCCTGCGCGATCAGCACCCCGGAGATATGGCCGTACGAACCGATGCCGGCATGCCCGATCTTCACCGTGCGCCCCGGCTCTTTCGCCCAGCGCAGCAATTCCTTGAAATTATTTGGCGGCAGCGATGCCGGTCCCGACAGAGTCGATGCCGTCGTGTTGACGAGGCCGATCGGGGCGAAATCCTTGACGGCATCGAACGAGAGTTTGGGATAAAGCGACACGCCCGCCGCCAGCGCCACCTGATGAAGCAGGATCGTATAGCCGTCCGGCTCGGCGCGCGCGGCGCGGGCAGCGGCGATCATGCCGCCGGCGCCGCCGACATTTTCCACCACGATGGTCTGACCCAGCGATTTTTCCAACGGTTTCTGGATGATGCGCGCGATCGCGTCGGTCGCGCCACCCGGCGGGTACGGCACCAGAAGGGTGATGGGCCGATTGGGATAGGTCTGTGCCCTGGCGGGGTTGCAAACCGCGCCGGTTGTCAGCAGACATGCGGCGAGAAGCGCTGCCGCCAGCGCGCGTGCAAGAAACATGATCCCTCCCCGGGAGGCCGCTTCTCGTTTTGATTTTCTGTCGCGGCCGTTTGAATTCTGAACGGGATTAGTTCGCAGTCTTGTCAGCCTGCGCAAATTCTATGGCACCCGGCGGCAAGCTTGGAAGCGCTATTAGCAATGCCGCATTGCGGTATTTCAGTGGATTCCGATGTCTGCGCCTCAGTCCGCTTTCGCGTAGGATGGCCGCGGCAGCAAAATCGCCCAGCCGACATTGAGCACCTGGTCGCCGCGCCGCGACGGCAGCATGAACGGCGGCTGCACCTGGGCGTCGGCGGCGATGGTGCGGTATTCGACCGGCAATACTTTCAAGTCGCCTTCGGTCCACACCACCAACGCGCCTTGCGCGCGCAGGTCGTTGAGATCGATCCACGGTGCGCGTTCGGGCTTGCCGTCGATCAGCACGCGCGGGTGGTTCGGCGCGTAATGCGAGACATTGCCGCCGTCCCACATCGTGCCGATCACATAGGGGACCGGCTTGCCGGTCAGCGCCCGCGTGCGGTCGGTCAGTTCGCGCGCCAGCGCGTCGCCCGGATACAGCACCGCGCGATAGCGATGATCGTATTGCGGCAGCACGCCGTAATTGCCGATGAAAGCCACGGCCAGACAGGCGAAGACGATGGCCCAGATCGTGCCGATCTTGGCCAGCCGCTTGTCGTCGAGCGCGCGGCGCGCCATCAGCACTAGCCACAGGCCGGTAAACAGCCACAGCGGATAGCCCCACATCGCCACCGTGCCGCGGCCGCTCAAAGCCGACAGCGCCAGCACCGTTGCCATCGGCCCAAACGCCAGCAGCGTGACGATGCGCATGTCGAACGCGTCGGCGCTGACCACGACCGGCGGCTCGTTTGCCGCGCGGCGCGGCCAGAACAGCGGCAGCGCGATCAGCAGCGACGGCACCAGAAAGAACAGTTGGCTGATGGCGAATTGGAACGGATGCCAGAGGTGGTCGTACCAGCCGCGCGGCAGCACGGCGCGATGCTCGGCATAGCCGAACGGCAGGAAATCGTTTTGCACCAGCCAGATCAGATGCGGCGCCATCACGCCGATGGCGGCGGCCAGCGCGATGTAAGGGCCGGGCGTGGCGAAGTGCCTGCGTGCGTCGCGGTCGGTGAGCATGAAGATCGCCAGCGGGATCGCCAGCACGGCGACGAAATATTTCGCCCACAGCGACAACCCGATGCTCAGGCCCAGCAGCAGCCAGTGCCGCCAGTCGCCGTTGCGCAGCGCGCGATGAAAGGCGTAGCCGGCCAGTGCCCAGAACGGCAATTGGATGACGTCATGGTTGAACTTGGCAGCGGTGTAATTGAAGTAGTGCAGGCCATCGATGATGACAACGGCGACCAGCGCACCGCGCGTGCCGGCCAAAGGCCGCGCCATGGCCCAGACGGCGGCAAAACCGGCGATGACGGCAACTTGCGCCAGCAGGTAGTAGGCAAAGTCATGCCCGATCGTGCGGTACATGACCTCGACCAGCCACCACGGCAGCGGCGGCAGCTTGTCGTAACCGACCTGCCATTCGCGACCGTAAACCAGCGCCTCGATCAGGTCGAGCGGCAGGTTCGGGTACAGCGCCGTCGGCAAGGCCGTCCAGACCGCCGCGTGAAGCGCCAGAAAGCCGGGGAACACCCAGCGCCGGAGGGCGGCGTAACGGCCCAACAACAGAGCATCGCGGGGAGGAATAGTGGCGGGCTGGCCGGTCACGAGGTCTACAAGTTCCTGGGAAAAAAGCGCGAACAGTCGTTACCATAGCAGGAATTCGGTGTTGCGCGGTGCGGCCGGCTCATGGACATTGGCCGTCACTAACGCGAATCACGCGTCGCACCAACCACTTCTGGCCAGAGTTGCCCCGGACATGCGTCGGATCAGCGCCATCTTCATTGCAGCCTGCATGGTGCTGATCGCCGGTTCGGTCGGCGCCGTGCTGTATCTGGGCCTGCGGATGGACGCGACCACCTCGGCCATCGTCGCCATCGCGGCCCTGACGGCAATGGCGCTGTACAACACCATCAGTAACCGCCTGCGCGACCGCGACGATCTGGGCGATCAGATTGCCGATTTGTCGCGCGGCACCGCCGATCTGGCCCGTCAGGTGGCCGAATTGGGCCGCCGGATGACCGGCGTCGAGGCCCGCGTCGAAAGCACGTTGTCCCGCAGCCGTGGCGCCGACGACCCGATGGCCGTCGAAATCGGCGAACTCGGCGGCCTGGTGCGCCAGATCGCCGACACCGTGGCGGCGCACGAAGCGGCGTTGCAGGGTGAGAGCGTCATGCGGCCCGTCCTCATGCCAGCCTATTCTCCACCGGCGCCCGCGATGCGCGCCCCGGCCATGGCTTCCACCGCGATGCCGGCCAGCGAGTACCAACCGGCCCCGTCGCAGGACGCGCCCTTGGCGCTGAGCGAGAGCGACGCCGTCTCCGGCACCCGCCGTTTCGCCGGGCTGACTCGCGAGGGCATCGGCGAATTAATCGGCAAGGCTGCCGATGCCAACCGCATCGATCTTTATTTGCAGCCGATCGTGACGCTGCCGCAGCGCAAGGTTCGCTATTACGAGGCGCTGTCGCGGCTGCGCACCGAGGAAAGCGACATTATCCCGGCCGGCGACTTCATCGAATTCGCCGAGGCCGTCGGCCTGATGCCGAAGATCGACAACCTGCTGCTGTTCCGCTGCGTTCAAGTGACGCGCCGCCTGCAGCTCAAGAGCCGCGACGTCGGCTTGTTCTGCAACATCAGCGCCTCGACGCTGACCGATCCGGGTCACTTCCGGCAGATCCTCGATTTCATGGACGCCAATCGCGCGCTCAGCAACGCGCTGATGTTCGAGTTCACGCAGGAAGCCTATCGCTCGTTCGGACCGATGGAGAACGAAGGTCTGTCGGCCTTGGCCGAACGCGGCTTCCGCTTCTCGATGGATCACGTCACCGACCTGCGCATGGAGCCGAAAGAACTGGCCGACCGCTGGTTCCGCTTCCTCAAGGTGCCGGCCAAGTTGCTGCTCAACAAGGCCGCCAATGCGCAGAGCGACATTCATCCCGAGGATCTCGCCGATTTGCTGGCGCGTTCCGGCATCGATCTGATCGCCGAGCGCATCGAGAACGAGAACATGGTGGTCGACCTTCTGGAGTATGACGTCCGTTTCGGTCAGGGCTTCCTGTTCTCCGCGCCGCGCCCGGTGCGCGCCGAAGCGCTTGGCGGCGCTGCCGAAGGCGGCAAGGCGCCGTCGGCCGAAGACGTCAGCGAATTCGCCGGCGTCGGCGCCGGCGCCTGATCGGTCTTTAGTGACACTCATCCTCCCGCATTTTTCCGCGATCGCGTCGAAGTACGACGCCGTGCTGTGCGACGTCTGGGGCGTCGTGCACAACGGCGTCAATTCATTTCCGGACGCCTGCGACGCGCTGACCAAGGCGCGTAACGCCGGCGCCAAAGTCGTCTTCATCACCAATGCGCCGCGCCCGCACGATGTCGTGGCGCGGCAGTCGGCCAGTCTGGGTGTCCCGCGCGAAACGCACGATGCAATTGTTTCGTCGGGTGACGTGACGCGGGCGCTGATCGGCGAACGGCCGGGCCAGAGCGTGTTTCACATGGGACCCACGCGCGACATCGAAATCTTCACGGGCCTCGATTTGAAATTCGCGCCGCTGGAAAGCGCCGACTACGTCGTCTGCTCCGGGCTCGACGATGACGACCGCGAGACGCCGGACGATTACCGGACGCGGCTCGAAGGCATGCTGGCGCGCAAGGTGTTCATGATCTGCGGCAATCCGGACGTGGTCGTCGAACGCGGCGACAAGATGGTCTATTGCGCCGGCGCGGTGGCCGATCTCTACGCCAGCATGGGCGGGCAGGTGGTCTATGCCGGCAAGCCGTACCGGCCGATCTACGACATGGCGCTGGCGAAAGCGGAAGCCTCGGCGGGCCGCAAGATCGCGCTCGACCGCGTGCTGGCGATCGGCGATTCCATCCGCACGGATTTTGCCGGCGCGCGGGATTTCGGTGTCGACTTCCTGTTCGTGACGTCGGGCATTCACGCCGAAGAACTTGGCGGCCGCGAGCGTCCCGACATCAATATGCTCACGGCAAAGTTCGCCGCCGCCGGCGCAACGCCGGCCGCGGTGATGCGCGAACTCGTCTGGTAGAATTTAAGCTGCGGAAGATTCGACGGCTGCGGGCTGATCGTCCGGGAACACCGACTCGATCTTGCTCTTGAGCGTCTGCGCGTTGAACGGCTTGACGATGTAGTTCGACACGCCGGCCTTCTTGGCGGCGACCACGTTTTCCGTTTTCGATTCCGCCGTCAC
>CAITEM010000102.1 GCA_903891395.1 uncultured Hyphomicrobiales bacterium
CGCAACACCACGATCCCGACCAAGAAGAGCCAGGTGTTCTCGACCGCCGAAGACAGCCAGAGCGCGGTGACCATCCGCGTGTTCCAGGGCGAACGCGAAATGGCGGCCGACAACAAGATCCTCGGCCAGTTTGATCTTGTGGGCATACCCCCGGCGCCGCGCGGCGTGCCGCAGGTCGAGGTCACCTTCGACATCGACGCCAACGGCATCGTCAACGTGTCTGCCAAGGACAAGGCGACCAACAAAGAGCAGCAGATCCGCATTCAGGCGTCGGGCGGTCTGTCCGAAGCCGACATCGAGAAGATGGTCAAGGACGCGGAGTCGCACGCCGAAGAGGACAAGGTCCGCAAGGCTGCTGTCGAAGCCAAGAACCACGGCGAAGCACTGGTGCATTCCACCGAGAAGGCGCTGGCCGAGCACGGTTCGAAGGTCGGCGACGAAGAGCGCAGCGCGATCGAGAACGCCATGGCGGATCTCAAGGAAGCGCTGAAGGGCGACGACGCCACGGCGATTGCCGCCAAGTCCAACGTGCTGGCGCAGGCTTCGATGAAGCTCGGCGAAGCGATGTACAAGAATGCCGAAGGCGGCGCGCAGGGCGGCGGCGATCACGAGAGTGCCACCGGCGCCGACGGCAAGAAGGAAGAGGACGTGGTCGACGCGGAGTTCACCGAAGTCGACGACGACAAAGGCGGCAAGAAGTCCGCTTAACCGCCAGAGCGTCGAATGATTCACGCCTCCACAATCAACGCGCCCCCGGGGAAATCCCGGGGGCATATTTTTTGCTCTGTCGTTGTGGGGCGTATGTCCCGCCATGACCGCAAGGTGTCGTGATGTCCAAGCGCTGCTACTACGAATCGCTTGAAGTCGAACGCTCGGTTGACGACGGCGGGTTGAAGCAGGCGTTCCGCAAGCTCGCCATGAAGTGGCACCCGGACAAGAATCCCGGCGACAGCTCCTGCGAAGTCAAGTTCAAGGAAATCAACGAGGCCTACGAGGTTCTCAAGGACCCCGACAAGCGTGCGGCCTACGACCGCTTCGGTCACGCCGCCTTCGAACAGGGCAACGGCGGCGGCGGGCACGGCTTCGGCTCCGATTTCGCGCACACCTTCTCCGATATTTTCGAAGATTTGTTCGGCATGGGCGGCGGCGGCCGGCGTGGTGGCGGCGGCCAGGGCCGCGAGCGCGGCTCGGACCTGCGCTACAACATGGAGATCACCCTCGAGGAAGCCTTCGAGGGCAAGACCGCACAAATCCGTATTCCGACCTCGGTGGCCTGCGAAGTGTGCTCGGGCACCGGCGCCAAGGCCGGCACCAAGCCGAAGCCCTGCGCGACCTGCGGCGGCGCCGGCAAGATCCGTCACGCCCAAGGGTTTTTCACGCTGGAGCGGACCTGCCCGACCTGTCAGGGCCGTGGCCAGGTGATCGACGACCCCTGCGCCGCCTGCGCCGGGGCCGGCCGCGTTACCCGCGAGCGCATGCTGTCGGTGAACATCCCGGCCGGCGTCGAGGACGGCACCCGCATTCGCCTCGCTGGCGAGGGCGAGGCCGGTCTACGCGGCGGGCCGCCGGGCGACCTCTATATTTTCCTGTCCCTGGCCGCGCATGAATTCTTCCAACGCGACGGCGCCGACCTGCACTGCCGGGTGCCGATTTCGATGGCCACGGCGGCCTTGGGCGGCGAATTCGAGGTGCCTTCGATCGACGGCGCCAAGGCGCGGGTCAAAGTTCCCGGCGGTACCCAGACCGGCCGCCGTTTCCGGCTGACGGCCAAGGGCATGCCCGTGTTGCGGTCGAAACAAATGGGCGACATGTACGTTCAGGTTGCGGTGGAAACGCCGCAAAACCTGACCAAAAAGCAGCGCGAGCTGCTGGCCGAGTTCGAAAAACTGTCTTCGGAGCAAACGCAGCCTGAATCCGCCGGGTTCTTCGGCCGGGTCAAAGAGTTTTTCGACGGACTGGGACGCGCCGACCCCGCCGACTAGCGCCTTGACCCTTTGGCCGTCGCCCTATACCGATTGATTAGCGGCTTTCCGCCGCATCCCACGCGTGACCCCATCAATGCCGTCGCATTCAGCTGTCCGCGTTGAAAAAAAAGGCCTGCGTCTCGACGACGAGATGCGGTTCATCCGCACATGGTTCGAGAATCCCTTGTCGACCGGCGCCGTCATGCCGTCGAGCAAGGCGCTCGCGCGCACCATGGCGAGCTACGTCGATCCTGATTCGACCGGCCCTGTGATCGAACTCGGGCCGGGCACGGGCCCGGTGACCGAAGCGCTCGTTCAGCGCGGCGTCGATCCCAAGCGTCTGGTCCTGGTTGAATTCGATCCCGACTTCTGCCGCCTGCTGCGCACGCGCTATCCGGCGGCAACCGTCGTGCAAGGCGATGCCTATCGTCTGCGCCGCCTGCTGTCCGAGACGGTGCGCGAACCGGCCGCGGCGATGGTGTCGGGTCTGCCTTTGGTCACCAAGCCGCTGCGCACGCGCCTGCGGCTGATCTCCGATGCGCTGGGCCTTTTGGCGCCGGGTGCGCCGTTCATTCAATTCACCTACGCGATGGTGCCGCCGATCCCGAAGGGTCTGTCCGGCCTCTCGGCCAAGGCATCCGATCTGATCTGGCTGAACCTGCCGCCGGCGCGCGTCTGGGTCTATCGCGGGGAAGCGGCCCGCGCGCTGTAATCGTGGTGGCCGCAGTCCACGGAGCCGCCGATGCCTGCCCCCAAAATTCTCGTTCTCTCGGGCTCGACCCGAAGCGGCTCGCATAACACCCGGTTGGCGGCGCTCGCGGCGAAAGAGCTGACGCTGATCGACGCCGACGTGACGCGCATCTCGCTCGCCGACTATCCGCTGCCGCTTTACGACGGCGATCTCGAAGCCAAATCCGATCCGCCGGCTCACGCCGTCAAGCTCAAGCAGATGATCATGGCGCACCAGGGCGTGTTCATCGCCAGTCCCGAATACTCGGCGTCTGTGACGCCGGTGCTGAAGAACGCCATCGATTGGGTATCGCGCGTGCGCGAGCGCGGCGATCCGACCTATGCTGCGTTCAAGGGCCGCGTCTTCGCGATAGCGTCGGCGTCGCCCGGCGCGACCGGCGGCTTGCGCTCGCTGATGGCGCTGCGCCAGATTCTCGAACTGGGATGCGGCGCGCTGGTGATCCCGGAGCAGGTCGCCGTGCAGCAGGCCGAGCAGGCTTTCGACGACATGGACAATATCAGCGACAGCCGCACCGCCAACCTTTTCCGTGCGCAGTTGGCGCGGCTGGTGGAGATGGCGCGGATGTTGAGCAGCGAGCTTCACTGAGGAGGCATGAACTTGGACGCGCGTGATCGCCTGATTGTCGCTCTCGATCTGCCGACGGTGGCCTCGGCCGAAGCCATGGTCGAACGGCTGGGAGACTCGGTGTCGTTCTACAAGATCGGCTATCAACTGGCGTTCGCCGGCGGCCTGTCGTTCACTTCCAGTCTGATCGCGGCGGGCAAGCAGGTGTTCCTCGATCTCAAGCTGCATGACATCGGCAACACCGTGGCCAAGGGCGTCGAGAGCGTGGCGCAGACCGGCGCGACGTTTCTCACCGTGCACGCCTATCCGCAGACCATGAAGGCGGCGATGGACGCCAAGCGCGGTTCGAAGCTGAAGATTCTCGGCGTCACCGTGCTGACCTCGTATGACGACTCGGATCTGTTCACCGCCGGCTACAAGCTCGGCGTCAGCGCTTTGGTCGGTCAGCGCGCGGCGCAGGCGCGCGATCTCAAGGTCGATGGTCTGGTGTGCTCGGCCGAGGAAGCCGTGAACTTGCGCAAGATTGTCGGGCCGGGCCTGTCGCTGGTGACGCCTGGCATTCGTCCGGCCGGCAGCGCCAAGGACGACCAGAAACGCATCATGACACCGGAGAAGGCTATTCAATCCGGCGCGGACTATCTGGTGGTCGGGCGGCCGATCGTGGAAGCGGCCGATCCAAAAGCCTCGGCCGATGCCATTGTTGCGGAAATTCAACAAGCAAAAAAGTAACGGGGAACGGGAATGGCCAAGGGCTATTGGATCGCGCGCGTCGATGTGAGCGATGACCAGGGTTACGCGCCTTATGCCGCGGCCAATCCGGCGATCTTCAAGAAGTTCGGCGGCCGCTATGTCGTGCGCGGCGGGCAGTCGGAAACCGGCGAGGGCACCGCACGCTCGCGCAACGTGGTGATCGAGTTCCCCGATTACGCCGCGGCGCTGGCCTGCTACCGCTCGCCGGAATACCAGGCCAACATCAAGGTGCGCCAGCCGCACGCCGTGGCCGATATCGTCATCGTCGAGGGCTATGACGGCCCGCAGCCGTAGTCGCCTTTTCCGCTTCCTCAGGCTATACCGGCCCGCACAAGAGGGAGTTAAAGCCATGGCCCCAATGCGGCTCGTGGTTGCCGGTGCGGGCGGGCGGATGGGCCGCACGCTGATCAAGGCAATCGCCGACAGCAAGGATCTGACGCTCGCCGGCGCGCTGGAAGACGC
>CAITEM010000103.1 GCA_903891395.1 uncultured Hyphomicrobiales bacterium
GCAAGGCGGTGATTGCCCCGAAAGCTTCGCCGAGCACGGCGCCAACAACATCCGCGATTTCTTCCGCATGTTCCTGCAGATGGCGGTGGTGCTGACCTATGCGGCCGCGTCGCCGGTGGTGAAAGTCGGCCGCGTCGCCGGCCAGTTCGCCAAGCCGCGCTCGTCGCCGACCGAGAAGCGCGACGGCGTCGAATTACCAAGCTATCGCGGCGACATCATCAACGACAACGCCTTCACCACCGAAGCGCGTACGCCCGATCCGCGCCGCCAGCTCGACGCCTACCGGCAGTCGGCGGCAACGCTCAATCTGCTGCGTGCCTTCGCGCAAGGCGGTTACGCCAACCTCGCCAGCGTACGTCAGTGGATGCTCGGCTTCGTGAAAGATTCGCCGCAGTCGCGCCGTTACGTCGAATTGTCGGATCGTATCTCCGAGGCGCTCGGCTTCATGCAGGCCTGCGGCCTCGATCTTGAGAGCCATCCCGAACTGCGCACCACCGAATTCTACACCAGCCACGAAGCGCTGCTGCTTGGCTTCGAGGAGGCCTTCACCCGCGTCGATTCCACGACCGGCGACTGGTACGCGACCTCGGGCCACATGATCTGGATTGGCGACCGCACCCGCCAGTACGATCACGCGCATATCGAATACGCGCGCGGTATCAAGAATCCGCTTGGCCTCAAATGCGGACCGTCGCTCAAAGCCGACGACCTGTTGCGTCTGCTCGACGTGCTCAATCCGGACAACGAAGCCGGGCGCATGACGCTGATCGGTCGCTTCGGCGCCGAGAAGGTCGGCGATCGGCTGCCGGAACTGGTCCGTGCCGTGAAGCGCGAGGGCCGGGTGGTGCTGTGGTCGAGCGACCCGATGCACGGCAACACCATCACGTCGGCCTCGGGCTACAAGACCCGGCCATTCGATCTGATCCTCAAGGAAGTGCGAAGCTTCTTCGAAGTGCATCAGGCCGAAGGCACCTATGCTGGCGGCGTCCATCTGGAAATGACCGGACAGAACGTCACCGAGTGCACCGGCGGCGCCCGCGCGATCTCCGACGCCGATCTCAACGACCGCTATCACACGGTCTGCGATCCGCGGCTCAACGCCGAGCAGGCGATCGACATGGCGTTCATGCTCGCCGAGTTGCTCAAGAAAGAGCGCGTCGGCAACGCCAAACCGCTGCCCGCCGTGGCGGGACTTTAGACGGCAGGCATCAAAAGCAGGCGCCGCGCGTTACCAGCCATGCGCGGGCCTGATTGCCGTCGGGGAGGGCAGACGCTAAGTCTTTGTCATGATCGCCCGCCCTTCCGATAGGCTCGCAATTGCCGTAGCCCAACTCAATTCCACTGTCGGCGACATCGCCGGCAATGCCGAGAAAGTGCGCCGCGCCCGGGCCGAGGCGGCCGCCCAAGGCGCCGATCTGGTCGTGTTCCCCGAATTGTTCATCGCCGGCTATCCGCCCGAAGATCTGGTGCTGAAGCCTGCTTTTCAGGCCGCCTGCCGGGCGGCCATCGAACAGCTCGCCCGTGAAACCGCCGAGCCGGGTCCCGCCTTGCTGGTCGGTTCGCCCTGGGTCGATGACGGCAAGCTGTACAACGCGGTGGCGTTGCTCGAGGGCGGCGCCATCACGGCGCTGCGCTACAAGGTCGATCTGCCGAATTACGGCGTGTTCGACGAGAAACGCGTGTTCGCCCCCGGGCCGATGCCCGGCCCTGTGAGTTTTCGTGGCGTGCGGCTGGGCGTGCCGATCTGCGAAGACATTTGGGGCGAGGAAGTCGTCGAGTGCCTGGCCGAAACCGGCGCCGAACTTCTGGTGGTGCCGAATGGTTCGCCGTACTGGCGGCAGAAGGGCGACACGCGGCTCAACATCGCAGTAGCGCGCGTGACCGAGCAGGGCTTGGCCGCAATCTATGTCAATCAGGTCGGTGCACAGGACGAACTGGTATTCGACGGTGTGTCGTTCGGCATCCACACCGATTGCTCGCTGGCGTTCCAGCTCGGCGGCTTCCAGGAAACCATCGTTACCACGCACTGGCTTCGGCAGGGCGGCACCTGGCGTTGCGAAAACGGGCCGATGATCGCGCCGATCGAAGACGACCGTGCCGACTATGCGGCCTGCGTGCTAGGCCTGCGCGACTACGTCAACAAGAACGGATTTCCAGGCGTGGTGCTCGGCATGTCCGGCGGCATCGACTCCGCGCTGTGCGCGGCGATGGCCGCCGACGCGCTCGGTCCCGATCGCGTGCGCTGCGTGATGCTGCCCTACAAATACACCGCTCAGGAATCGCTCGACGATGCCGCGGCCTGCGCCAAGGCGCTCGGCGTGAAATACGAAATCACCCCGATCGCGCCGGCGGTCGAAGGCATCGAGCAGGCGCTGCGCGCGACCTTTAGCGGCCTGGCGCGGGACGTGACGGAAGAAAATTTGCAGTCGCGCGCCCGCGGCACGATCCTGATGGCGATCTCCAACAAGTTCAATCTGATGGTGGTGACCACCGGCAACAAGTCGGAAATGTCGGTCGGTTATGCCACGCTGTACGGCGATATGAACGGTGGCTTCAATCCGATCAAGGATCTGTACAAGACGCAGGTGTTTCGCCTGTCGCGGCTGCGCAATGAATGGAAGCCGGACGGCGCGCTCGGCCCGGACGGCGTCGTCATTCCGGACAACATCATCACCCGGCCGCCGACTGCGGAGCTGCGCGAAAATCAGAAGGATGAAGATTCTCTGCCGCCGTACTCGATTCTCGATCCGATTCTGGAGCGGCTGGTCGAACGTGAAGAGCCGATCTCGGCCATCATCGCGGCGGGGTTCGATCGCGACACTGTCGTACGCATCGAGCGCCTGCTCAATATCGCAGAATACAAGCGCCGCCAGGCCGCGCCGGGCGTGAAGGTGACGCTGAAGAACTTCGGCCGTGACCGCCGCTACCCGATCACCAATCGCTTCCGCGATCCTGGTACGCCGCTGCCGGCGGCCGATGCCTCGCCGGTCACCGGAAAGCCGGTGAAATCGGAAGCCTTCGATTTTTAAGAACTAACGGACGGGTAGGAACGTCGGGCCGACGGTGCGCACCGTGCGCTTGGCCGGATCGATCTCGCCGGGCGCGTCGGCCAACGCCGCGGGATTATCGGTCGCCGGTGTTTTGGCGCGCGGGTCGGCGCGCAGCGGCTTGCCGTCGGGGCCGGTGCGCGGCGCCGACATCTTCTTCGCATTTTGTTCGGTGACGACGACATCGCCCGGAGCAACGGTAGTGTCGGCACCTACGGCTTTGAGCGCATCGGCCCAGCTTTCGCCCGGCTTGCGGCAGGCGCAGGCCGGGTTGACCGCCTTGCGATAACTGAAGGCGTTCGGCAGCGCGCTGTAGGGCGCGCCGTTGAGCGAAACGGCCTGGGCCACTTCCTCGCCCGGGTTGTGATAGGTGAACAGCGAGACTTCCGACGCCGGACACATGCGCTGGCACGTCTGCTCGTCGTCGCGGAAGCGGTCCGGCGAGGTCGAATACGAAATCGGATAATAAAAGCCGTCGCAGGTCCGCACGCAGATGGTGCGGAAGGTGCCGCCCATCGCGCCGGGCGCCGACGAATTGACGGTGCCGTTGCCGAACAGCTTGTCGAGGAAGCCGTCCTGTTGGCCGGCGGCCGCTGCCGAGCGATATTGCGGGCCGCATCCGCCATTGCCGAGCGCGACGAGGATCGACTGCCGTTGCGCGGCGCGTTCGGAGTTGCCGCCGTTGAGGCGCTCAAGCCCGTTCTGCATGTTTTCGAGAGCGGTGCGCTGCTGGTCGATCTGCCGGTTGAGCGCGCCGCATTGCGGCGGCGGCGTGTTGAAAATCGAGAAGAAGCCGGAATTCTCGCAGCCCGTCTTGCGGGCCTGGGCGACCTGCCGGTCGACGTCGGACTGCAGGCGGTTGACCGCTTCTTCGGCGCGCCGGATCTGATCGGCGCGCGCCGGGTCGGTGTTGCCGCTGTCGAGCGACGCCAGTTGCGCCTCCAGCCGTTGGCACGCCGGGTTCGGCGTCTGGGCGAAGGCGGGAAATGCGGCAAGTGCGGCAATCCCGGCAAGTGCGGCAACAGCGGCAAGTTTGGCGAGGGGTCCGGTCATGGCGCGGGACTTTAATGCGAAAGTCATGGCGTTGCGAGCCTTGCCTGTGCGGCTTCTGCGCGCAGATTCCACAGCACGCCGGCAATGATGATCAGCGCGCCGAGCAGCACGAAAATATCGAGGCTTTCGCCGTAAAACATCCAGCCGACGACGGCGATCAACGGAATGCGCATGAAATCCAACGGAACCACCAGTGTCGCGTCGCCCGAGCGGAACGCGTTGCTCAGACAGTAATGCGACGTCAGGCCGGCTACTCCGACCCCGAATGCGGGCAAAATATGACGCGTGTCGAGATGCGGCAGCGCCGCCGGATCGCTGCCCAAGAGCGACAGCGGAAACTGGATCACCGCCATCCAGAAGACGATGCCGAACGTCGTCTCGGTTGCGGTCAGTTTCTTGGTCGTGATCATGGTGATGGCGTAACCGAAGGCGGCCGCGAGCACGAGAAACGCCGCCGGATGGAAGCTTGCCAATCCTGGCCGCAGGATCACCAGCACACCGACCAGGCCGAACACGACGACGCCCAGACGGCTCGGCGTCATCTTCTCGTGCAGCAGCCAGACCGCGAGCAGGGCCGTCCAGGCCGGCATCGTGAACTCGAGCGAGAACACCATGGCCAGCGGCAGCATCGTGAGGGCGAGCGCCCAGCAGAACTGCGAGGCGTAATGCACGCCGTTGCGCAGGAAATTCAGCGGCATTCGCCGCGGCCGCGTATGGATGCGCAACTCCGGCCGCACGATCAGCAAGACGGCCAGCACGAACAGCGCGACGCCGCTGCGGATCGCAAGGATCTCGAAAATGCTCAGGCCGGCGCGCGACAATTCGCGGATCGATACCGCCATGACCGAGAACGAGAGCAAGGCTCCGGTCATCCAGAGAACGACGCGCGCGAGTTTACTGGTTGCCACGGCTGGTTTCGTTATTGCGGGAGGGCTGGGAGACGGGCGGTCTAGCAGGTGAGGCGGCGCGCGTCACTCCGCATCCGGCTGGTTCTCGGGGCGCGCTCTGTCGAAGGCCGGCAGTTTCTGGCAGGCGGCATCGACGGCGGCAATCTTCGGGAACTTGTCGAGCGGCACCTTGAGCCGCCGCGCGTTGTACACCTGTGGAATGAGGCAGAGATCGGCCATCGTGACGTGCGCGCCGCAGGCATAAGGCGCGGGCTCAATCATCGCCTCAATCGCGGTGAAGCCTTCGATGACCCAGTGATGATACCAGGCGTCGATGTCCGGTTGTTCGTGTTTCAGCACGCGCTTGAGATATTGCAGCGGCAACAGATTGTTCAACGGATGAATGTCGCAGGCGACGATCTGCGCGATGGCGCGCACTTTGGCGCGCTCGAGTGCGTCGGCGGGCAGCAGCGCCGGCTCGGGATGAATGTCGTCGAGATATTCGATGATCGCCAGCGATTGCGTGAGAACTTCTCCGCTGGAGAGTTGCAGCACCGGCACCCGCTTGTGCGGATTGATGGCGGCGTATTCCGGCGTGCGCTGCTTGCCGCCATCTTTGGTGAGGTGGATCGGCGTCATCTCGTAGGGCAGGCCCTTGAGATTGAGCGCGATCCGCACCCGGTAGGCGGCGGACGAACGAAAGTAGGAATAGAGTTTCACGGCAAGGCCCCCGGCTTGAAATCCGGCCGGACCTTAGCCGAACTCTAGCGGGGGTCGCCACCCTTGGCGATGTCGGGGACAAGCTGCGCCGAGCGCTCAGTGAGTTTCTGCAAGGCGCGGTCAAGCGCCGCCCGCTCGTCGCTGTCGATCGTGTCCATCAACTGCTGCATGAAATCCACCGCGATCGGCGTAAGCTCGCTGTAGATGTCTTTGCCCATCGGCGAGAGCGACAAAAACGCCTCGCGCAGATCGGCCCGGTTGATGCGGCGCGCGACCAGCTTGCGGCGCTCCAGCAGGGCGACGGCGCGCGACACCTTGGTCTTGTGCATGTGGCTGTGGGCGCCGACCGCTTTCGCAGTCATCATGCCGTATTGGCCGAGCGTCACCAGGACGCGCCATTCCGGGACGCCGATCTTGTAGCGTTCGGCATAAATCCGGGACAGCGCCGCCGACACCAGGCTGGCGCAGACGTTGAGCCGATAGGGCAGAAATTCTTCGAGCTTGAGCGCGGCCTGGTCCGGGTTTGCGGACGGGACGGGGGCTCGTTGAGCACTGTGGTCGGTCATTGCTGTGTTGCCGCGTTCCCCAGCGCCGGGCGGAACCTTGAGGGTTCGGTGCCGCCTTCAAGCGCATGGTAGCGACTTTGGCCGAAGTTGCGACCGGGCGCAACCAGTTTGGAAATATTCTAACCTGAGGCTTTTGCGGGCTTTTTGCCGTCAGATGTTAAATACACAACCAAAACGTGAAATCAGCGGGTGCAAACAATCGCGACAAAGTCGTTGCAGCCGGCGCCAGTGCATCCCGGACCGCTGTTCGGAATGGCGCCGGTGATGTCGTCCCGGTCGACCTTGCTGAAGTTGGCGGCCTGGGCGAACTCGTGCGACTTGCAATAGGAATTGGCGGCCGCGGCGCCGCATTTGGCGCCGGTGGCGAGGCATCGGTCGATGCCATAGGCGTCGGCATCGTTGGCGATGATGAACGTCCGGCGTTCGGCCGCCGTGGCGCTGACGACGCCGAGGCAAAGAACGGCGGCGAGACTGATGATGAATGTCCGCATGAGAACGCCCACTTTCCTGCAAACGCCACACAAGGGCGCGGGAGGTAAAATGGGAGGAATTCCTTAAAGCTGATTTAACCGTGATAGACCGGCGGGGACCGGGGCAGTGGCGGGCGTTTGTGGCTTTCCGGTGGCTTACAGGGCCTATCCCCAGGTCTTGACGGAATCTGGCCAAATCAGCATTGTGCCGGCCATGCACGGTCTGACCCACATCTGCGGCATTCGCCGCACGATTATTAGCTAGCGCACAAGCTGGCTGCGGCCGTCTTTTCTCATAGTCGAGATACCAAGGACGCCCGGCCAGCGAGCCGATGGATGTCTTTGTTATGGAGCTCAAGCTCTACGATACGTTGACGCGCGAGAAGCGGACCTTCGTTCCGATCGATCCCGCGCGCGTGCGCATGTATGTGTGCGGGCCGACGGTCTACGACTACGCCCATATCGGCAATGCGCGGCCTGTCATCGTGTTCGACGTGCTGTTCCGCCTGCTGCGGCACCTGTACGGCGAGAGCCACGTCACCTACGTGCGCAACATCACCGACGTCGACGACAAGATCAACGCGCGCGCCGCCGAGCGCAAAATCGACATCCGTGAACTGACCAACGAGACCTACAAGAATTTCAAGGCCGACGTCGAGGCGTTGGGATGCCTGCCGCCGACGATCGAGCCGCGCGCCACCGAACACATCGACGAGATGAAGACGCTGATCGAGCGGCTGGTCGCTGCCGGTCACGCTTACGTCGCCGAAGACAATGTGCTGTTCAACGTGCCGTCGATGCCGGACTACGGCAAATTGTCGAACCGCCCGCTCGACGAGATGATCGCGGGCGCCCGCGTCGAAGTCGCGCCGTACAAGAAGGACCCGCAGGACTTCGTGCTGTGGAAGCCGTCGAAAGCCGGCGAACCCGGCTGGCCGTCACCGGCCGGCATCAAGGGGCAGGGCCGGCCCGGCTGGCACATCGAATGCTCGGCGATGGCGTGGAAGCATCTCGGCGAGACTTTCGACATCCATGGCGGCGGCATCGATCTGGTGTTTCCGCATCACGAGAACGAAATCGCGCAATCGCGCTGCGCCTTCCATAGCGGCGTGATGGCGAACTATTGGGTGCACAACGGCTTCCTCCAGGTCGAAGGCGAGAAGATGTCGAAGAGCCTCGGCAACTTCGTGACGATTCACGAGTTGCTGGCCGACTGGCCGGGCGAGGTGGTGCGGCTCAACATGCTGCGCTCGCATTACCGCCAGCCCATCGATTGGACTGTGAAAGGTTTGGAAGAAAGCTGGAAGGCACTCGCCGCCTGGACCGCGACTCCCGAGTTCGTCGATGGCCACGACGCGACAATTGCGCCCGTCGTGCTCGACGCGCTGTGCGACGACCTCAACACGCCGATGATGATGACCGCGCTGCATGGCTTGCACAGCCAAGGCGATGGTGCGGCGCTGAGCGCCAGCTTGCGCGGTCTCGGGTTCCGGCATCGGCCGGAAAGCAAGAAGGTCGTCGATACCGCGGTGGTGCAGAGTCTTATCTCGGCGAGGCTTGAAGCGCGCCGGGAAAAGAATTTCCAAGAATCCGACCGCATCCGCGACGAACTTGTCGCGATGGGCGTGGTGATCAAGGACGCCAAAGATCCCAAGACCGGCGAGCTCACGACCGCGTGGGAGGTCGCGCGCTGATGGCCACCGCACACCCCAAGCTCGGTCTGCGTCCCTTCCTGCCGGAAGACGCGGACGTTCTGGCGGAAATCTTCCGCACCAGCATCATGGACCTGACCGGCGAGGACTATTCCGAGGCGCAGCAACAGGCCTGGGCGTCGGCGGCCGATAGCGTTCCAGCCTTTGCCAAAAAGCTCGGCAACCAACTCACCTTGGTCGCCAGCCTTGAAGGCTCGCCCGCCGGTTTCGCCTCGCTCGGCCCCGGCGGCAAGATCGAGATGCTGTATATTCATCCCGCCGCGGCCGGGCAGGGCGTTGCCGCCATGCTGGTCGACGCGCTGGAGAAATTGGCCGGCGCGCGCAAGGCCGAGAAGCTGGTCGTCGACGCCAGCGATACCGCGCGCGGCTTCTTCGAGAAACGCGGCTATGTCGCGCAGCAACGCAACAGCATCACCGTCGGCGACGAATGGCTCGCCACCACCACGCTGCACAAGCCGCTCGCCGCGAAACCGGAGGCTTCATGACCAAGCCCGACACGCCGTTTCCCCGGCATTGGCTCTATTACATCGTGCTCAAATATGGCGTGCTCGCCGCGGCGATCCTGCTGGCGCTCTATGTCGTTTACCGGATGTCGTAGTCATGGAAATGAAACGGCACCATGTGGTCATGGCTCTCGTCGCGGTCGTCATCGCGGTCGCGCTGCTGTCCAATTATTATCTTTGGTAGCTGCTCATGCCGAAGGAACGCCTGTATCTGTTCGACACCACGCTGCGTGACGGCGCGCAGACCAATGGCGTCGACTTCACGCTGGCCGACAAGCTGGCGATCGCCGGCATGCTCGACGATCTCGGCATCGACTACGTCGAGGGCGGCTACCCCGGCGCCAATCCGACCGACACCGAATTCTTTGCGACCGACCATAACTTCGACACGACGTTCACCGCTTTCGGCATGACGCGGCGGCCCGGCCGTTCGGCGTCGAACGATCCCGGGCTCGCGTTATTGCTCGACGCCAAGGCCGACGCGATCTGTTTCGTCGCCAAGGCCTGGGACTATCATGTCCGTGTGGCGCTCGAGACCACCAACGACGAAAACATCGCTTCGATCCGCGACAGCGTGCGCGCCGCCAAGGCCAGGGGCCGGGAAGTGCTGCTCGATTGCGAACATTTCTTCGACGGCTACAAAGCCAACCCGCAATACGCGCTGGCCTGCGCCAAGGCGGCCTATGACGAAGGCGCGCGCTGGGTCGTGCTGTGCGACACCAATGGCGGTACGCTGCCGCACGAAGTCGAGACCGTCGTCGGCGCGGTGGTGAAGGTCATCCCCGGCGATCACGTCGGTATCCACGCGCACAACGACACCGAGCAGGCGGTGGCCAATTCGTTTGCCGCCGTGCGCGCCGGCGCGCGGCAGATTCAGGGCACGCTCAACGGCCATGGCGAGCGCTGCGGCAA
>CAITEM010000104.1 GCA_903891395.1 uncultured Hyphomicrobiales bacterium
GTTCCAGCGGCACCTTGTACTGGCCGATCGACTTGATCGGCGTGTTGAGCGCGACCTGCGAACGGCCGATTTCGGCGCCTTCGCTCGACACCAGGGTGGCGATGTCACGCGGCGACACCGAACCGAACAACTGGCCGGTTTCGCTCGCCTGACGGATGACGATGTAGGTCTTGCCGTTGACCTTGGTGGCGAGCTTCTCGGCGACGCCCTTGGCTTCGTCGCTCTTGACCTTGAGGTCGACCTTCATGCCTTCGAACTTGGACCGGTTATCCGACGTGGCGCGCAGCGCCTTGCCGCGCGGCAGCAGGAAATTGCGGGCGTAGCCGTCCTTGACCTTTACGACGTCGCCCATCTGGCCAAGACGGCCGACGCGCTCGAGCAAAATCACTTCCATTGTCGTCACTCCTTATTTGAACGTGCGGGTTATTCCGGTTGTTCGGTTGATGAAAAACGCTAGGTGAGGGTCGGTGGCCCGCCGCGTTTGCGCGCGGCGCGGGCCCGAAGGTCGAATGCGGTGTCGGCAATGCCAAACAGACACAGCGCCAGGATCGGCCAGCCGAACACCGCGACCGAGGCATAGACGCCGCCGAGAACGAAGGGACGGCTGGGCACGCCGCGGGTGATGGAATGCAACACGGCAAAGCCGAGCACGCCGTAGGCCATCATCAGGCTAGCGGACAGCACGCCGGCAACGACGGCGGCAAGACCGCCGGCAAAGCTCACGGCCATCGCCACCGCAAGCGTCGCGACCATCGCGCGCGGAAAGGTGATGGCGGAGAGATCCGGCCACGGCCGCTTCAGCAAGGCCGAGTAGTTCACGATGCGCGCGGCGAGCCAGAGATTGACCACGTTGGTAATGGTGGCGATCACGGCCGCGGCCGGCGGCACTGCAGCGACGAGAAAAACAATCAAGCGGTCGATGTTCGTGCCGGCGGGCAATTCGCCCTCGACCTGAAACATCCGCGTCAGTGCCTTGGTCAGCCCGAGCCGAAAGCTTTCAGCATCGGTGCCGAAATTGGGGATCGCGACCACGACGACCAGCGCCGCAAGCACGGCGGCCCAAGCCACCAGGCGGCCGGGTGGATACCACTCGAGCGACGCAGCGCCATTCGGGCCGCTCGCCGCGACCGGGCGGGCCAGCATGGTCAGATAGGCCAGCCACCAGGCCGGCAGGCCCGCGGCGGCAAAAAATGTGAAGAACAGCACCGAGCCGAACACCGCGCCGATGGCGAGCGCGCCCGATAGCGCCGCCACCATCGCCGCCCAGTGGCTCCAGCCAAGGCCGGCGATCATGATCGGCAGAGGGGCGAGATAGAACAGGATGATCGACAGCCACGAGCCCGTCGTCACCGAAGCGAACAGCAAAGCTGCCGCGGCGCCCGCACCGATCCCGATAAGTCCAAGCTGCATCATCACGAGCTGTCCCGCTCTTTGAGCGGTTAGAGACGGATCATTCCGTCCCAACCATCGGCTCGCGGGGTGACCCCGCAAGCCTCGTTTCATGTCAACGCCTGACGGCGCGTCTTGCTTACTTAATGACGTAAGGCAGCAGGCCGAGGAAGCGCGAACGCTTGATCGCCTGGGCGAGTTCGCGCTGCTTCTTGGCCGACACCGCGGTGATGCGGCTCGGCACGATCTTGCCGCGCTCGGAGACGTAACGCTGCAACAGCTTCACGTCCTTGTAGTCGATCATCGGCGCGCCTTCGCCCGAGAACGGGCAGGTTTTCCGACGACGGAAAAAGGGACGACGGGCTCCGCCGCCACCAGCGCTTGCGCCTTGGGATGATCCGAATGCCATTGTTTAATCCTCCGCCGA
>CAITEM010000105.1 GCA_903891395.1 uncultured Hyphomicrobiales bacterium
TGGATCTTGACCAGCCAAGCGTCGTATTCCGCGCCCTTGTGTCCGAGCGCCAGCAACTCCTCCAGCAGGATGGTGACCTTCACGCCATTCGGCGTGGCCAGCGAATAAAGCTGCAAAGGATGCCGCCCGACCGGCAATTCCTTGTCATGCGTTGCGCCCGAAACCGGCCGGTTGATGCTGGCGAACCTGCCGCCGCTGGGCTTGTCCCAGGTCCAGACCTTCGGCGGCGTGTAGGCGGGCGTGTCGCTCATCTGCAATCTCCTGCTGGCACCTTGAAGGTGCGCCGGCTTTCGGTGCCGGTGTTCTTACATAAACCTTCGTACGGTCTGGACAACTCCCAACATAGGGGTCCCATCTAAAATTGAATTTTTCGCCATCTCGAAGGTGGCCTCGCGTAGAATGCACGTGGCGCTGAACGTCGGTGTCGTGAAATAAATGTCCGCAGAACAATTGGACACACAGCCGTGGCGCGATATCTCGGTTTCGATGGCTTTCGCGGCGGCTGGGTCATGGCCTGGATTGAGGACGATGGCCGCCATGGCTTCACCCACTCATCGAAGATCGCCGATCTGTTAGTGGGCCGCTTTGCGCGGGCGATGATCGATATTCCGATCGGGTTGCCAGAGCGTGACCGCCGATGCTGCGATCTGAGGGCGCGGAAACTGCTCGGTCCGAGCGTGTTTGTTGGCGTACGCAGGAGTCTTCTGCTTCCTTTCGAGAAGTGTTCGGAAGCGAACGACTACTATTGGGCGCGAAGCGAACCCGGAATCTCGCTCCAGCTTTGGGGCATCAGAACGAAAATCAAAGAGGTGGACGAAATCGTCACGCCCGAGCTTCAGCCCTCTGTCTGCGAGACCCATCCGGAATTGATTTTTTGGTATCGCAATGACAGCAAGACGCTGGCGAGCAAGAAATCGAAAGAGGGCCGTGACAAGCGGATCGAGCTTCTGAAGGGATGCGGCTTCGGCGAGATTGAACGCATGCTGGGGCAGAGGCGCGGCACCGGCATTGGCCGTGACGACCTGATCGACGCGTGTGCCTGCGCCGTTGCTGCGCGCGATTCAAAATCCAAGGTTGGTGACGATAAGCTTGATGCGCGGGGGCTGCGGATGGAGATATATTATTGAGGCAACCGGTTGCGCGGTTTGCCCAAGAGGGGGCGTTTCATGCACATGCTCTTCGTCATCATCGGCGGAACGCTTCTTCTCACGGTGTTCTGCCTGTTCGGACGGCTGTGGGGCGCGGACATGTCGGCGCTGGCGCCGGCAGCGAAGGCGTTCATCCCGGTCTGGTTCATCGTCACGGCGGTCAACATGTACATCGGCGTCACGCGCGCCGGTTACACCGTGATGGACGAACTGCCGATCCTCGTGCTGGTTTTCGCCGTGCCGGCCGCCATCGCCGCCATCGTCATCTGGCAGTTCGCCAAAGGCTGATGACGCCGGCCGGTTGCTTCCAGCCCATGCGGCAGCGGCCTTTACAATCCGTTCTTGTTCTTGTTATGTTCTCATATCCTGAGTGCGTGACATGTCCGAGCAACAGCTCTGTTTTCCATTTGAAGCGTCGTTAGATCGCTTGTTTTTCGCGATTTTGTCGCCGCCGGAAGCTGCCGCACAAATCGCGGAGCCCATTCGGTGCCTCCGGGCCGAACACGGGTTGAAGGGGTGGGCGATCGGGCCGGAGCGACTGCATATTTCCTTGCACGGTTTGGGCGATCATCCGCGTCTGCCGAAAACTTTGATCGAGCAAGCGCAAGCGGTTGGAGCCTCCGTTGCGATGGCGCCGTTCGACGTGGTGTTCGACCGCGCGGTGAGTTTCAACAGAACGGACAGGCCGCCGCCGGTCGTTTTACGCCCGAGCAATGACCCGACGGCGCTCGTGACGTTTCACCGTCGTATTGGTGACGCGATGAGAAAAACGGGACTGTGCCGCCAGGTTACGTCGCGGTTTACGCCGCACATCACGTTGCTTTACGACCACCATGTCGTGAAGGAGCGGAGCATCGAAGCAGTTCGTTTCAAGGTGCGCGATTTTGCGCTCGTGCACAGTCTTCTCGGACGTAGCCGCTACATCGAGTTGGCGCGCTGGCCGCTGCGCGACTAGGCGCCGGCCATGGACCGGCGCCGGAGTTTCGCGGGCTAGCCGGCTAAGTTCGCCGCAATGCGCTGTTGCAGATAATCGTGCGCGGTGATCGGGTCGTAGAGCTTGGCAGGGCCCTGGATGATGGCGTCCTTGTTGGCCTGGCAGAAGAACGGCAGCGAGTAGCGCGGCCCGAGATACTCGTCGGCGCGGGGCATGCGCACGCGATGCAGCGTCGACAGCAATTTGTCGTCGCTCCAGCGCATCAGCATGTCGCCGATATTGCAGGTAATGACGCCGGGCGCCGGCGGCACGTCGGTCCATTCCAGTTCGCCGGCCTCTTTGCCGGGACAAAGTTGCAGTCCGCCTTGTCCGGTGCGTTGATGCAGCAGCGTCAGGCAGTCGAAGTCGGTATGAGCGCCGGCGCGCCAGCCGGTGAAGTCGTCCGGCTTGGCGTTTTCCATCGGCATGTAGTGCAGCAGCCGCAACGTGCTCTGATATTCCGGTGAATTCGGATCGTGGCAGTCGGTGAAGAAGTCCGGCGCGAAGCCGAGCTTCAGCGCAAAGCACGACAGTACTTTCATGCCGACCGCCCAGTTGGCGCGTTCGAAGGCGAGCATCGCCGCCTTGAAGCCGGGCAGGTCGTTGCCGCTCGGCCATAGGCCCGGCATGCGCGGCACGGTGATCTGGTAGGATTCCTTGTTGTCGGCGGTGCCGGTCGACGGCCGCACCTGGCTCTTGTATTCCCAGCCGGTGTTGGTGCCCTTGCCGAGCGGCATCTTGGCTTTGGTGTCGTGCGGCAGATCGAAGAACTTCGCCGTCATGTCGAAGGCCTCGTCGACCTGTTCCTGCGGAATGCCGTGATTGATGAGCTGGAAGAACCCGATTTCGGTCGAAGCCTGCCAGAGCTGGTCGGCGATCTCGGCTTTGCGGGCTTCGAAGTTGGACAGGTCGATGCGGGGAACGTCGCGGGCTTTGGTCTTGCCCATGCCGCCGAAGGTCTGTTCCTTTTTGAGTTCGGCGAGGCCGTAAGCTGTGTTCATTGTCGTCTCCATTGATGATTGCGGGGACAACGATCGAACGGTGTTTTGGCCGGGTCGAGTGAAGGTCGGTGCCGGCCGCAGAACGAAACGTTCGATCTTTGCCGAGCAATGTCCTGGGTACGAAAAACCCTGACCGCTTCTACTCACCGCCAATAAACTAAATGCGGCGCGCCGAGGCAAGCCGATAAGTTAGGCAGGCCTGCGCAAAAACGTGCAGGCCGCGGACTCGACGCGCGTTATGCGTAAGACGTCATGGTCGGCGCCGACGCCTGGCTCAAGATGCTTTGCATCGCCTGCGTGCTGCGATAGCTCGCGATCAACTGATTGGCGAACTGGTCATTCAGGCCGAGCGCCGATTTTTCCTCGGTGCTCATATTGGCGTATTGCTGCAGCATGGCGAGGCTGCCCGAGCCGCTGCCATCCGAACTGTTGACGGCACTGAGAATGCTGGTGCGGTTGCGCTGGTCGAGTTCGGCCTTTGCCCCGCGAATTTCTTCCGCGGAAAATTGCGAGCCCTGATTGAGCGCGACCGCCGCCAGCGTCCGGTTGTCGAAGTTCGACAGGTCCGCCTGCTGGCCGACCTTGCGGGACGTGCTGAAGACCAGTTCCGTGCCGTTGTCCTTGGCGGCGTTGATCTGGTCGTCGAGCATGGCGCGCGCTTTGGCGGCGACGCTGTCGATGCTGGCATCCGCGCCGGTCGTGCTGCTGGCGGTCGGGCTGTCGAGCAGCGCCCGCACCGGATCGTCGGCATTGCCGGTATCGGGTGCGGTACCGGGCGAGAGTTTAGCCGCGGCCGCGCCGTCGACCAAAGCCTGATGCTGGGACAGCCACGCCGGCGTGGCGCGTTCATCGGCGCCGGCCTGGTTCATGTAATTGAGCGCCGCGTCGTAGAGGCTGGCATAGTCGCCATTGTGGCGCGCGATGACGACCTGAGGCGAGATTGCATCGTTGAAACGGGATTGCAGTTCCTTGGTGGCGGCGGCGGTCTCGTCGGCGCTGAACAAGCTCCCGGTGTTCGACGCCACCGCCGACAGCGTGGCGCGGCTTTGCCCGCTCAGATCGACGGCGGTCTGGCCGTCGAGCTGGGCGGAGGCAATGCCAAGATCCTTGTATTGCTGGTCGAACCAGGCGCGGGCCTTGGTCGCCAACGTCGCCGCCGGTGCTTGCGAATCCGCGACAGAATCCGCCAGGCTGGCGAGATAGGCTTTGGCGTCGTCGGACAAAGTGACATTGGTCGAGGCCTGCGCCACTGTCGACGATACTTCGCCGAGCACTTGGGCAAGGCTCGTCGTGCCTGTGCCGGTCGGGGCGCTGTTGTCCGAGATGTAGGTCAGCAGTGACGGTAGATTGATCCCGATGGTGGACACAGGCGAACCTCTGGCGTGGCTGGTCACCCTGAGCTTGCAGAACCTGTGCCATTCAAACCCCGTTAAAACGAGGCTTTCTCGTCCGAGGGCAGGGGACATTCTCGCTGCGCCCGGCAAAATTTGCTTGGTTTGGGCAAAGCCGGTCCCTACGGTCTGTCGTCACGTAAGGCGCGGAGGAACGATGGCGGTCACGATCTACGGCATCAAGAACTGCGACACCATGAAGAAGGCGCGTGCCTTCCTCGACAAACAGGGCGTCGCTTACGCCTTCCATGACTACAAGTCCGCCGGCATCGAGCGCGAGCGCCTGGAGCGTTGGGCGAAGAAAGTTGGCTGGGAAGTGTTGCTCAACCGCGCCGGCACCACGTTCAAGAAACTTCTGGACAAGGACAAAGAAGGTCTCACGGAGAAGAAGGCTATCGCCTTGATGCTGGCGCAGCCCTCGATGATCAAGCGCCCCGTGCTCGATCTTGGCGGCGGCAAGCTGCTCGTCGGCTTCAAGCCGGAAGAATACAAAGTTGCATCGCAGCAATAACGCGACCTTCGGAAGCGTGGGCCGAACCTTCGACGCAAGAGATATTTCCTGCCTGTGAACTTTACGTTGTTGCCGGGGCTATTTTGTCGCAGCATGGCTGTCGGCCAAGCTCAGCCGAAGCCCGTCAACACCGGACAATCCCATGGCCAACAAAGCCGTTCCCGCCGTCGCTGTGCGCGCGCCGCATCAAGCCTGGTACAAAGTGCTGTATATTCAGGTTCTCATCGCGATCGCGTTGGGCGTGGTGATTGGGCATTTCTTTCCAGATACGGGCAAGGAACTGAAGCCACTCGGTGACGGTTTTATCTCGCTGATCAAAATGATGATCGCGCCGGTAATCTTCTGCACCGTCGTTCACGGCATTTCCTCGATGGGCGACCTGCGGCGGGTCGGCCGCGTCGGCGCCAAAACCTTGCTGTATTTCGAGGTCGTCTCGAGCGTGGCTTTGCTGATCGGTCTTCTGATCGGCGAACTCGTGCATCCGGGCACCGGTTTCAACATCGATCCCGCCAGTCTCGATCCCAAGGCGGTGGCGGGTTACGTGACCAAAGCGAAGGAAGACGGCATCGTTGCGCACCTGCTGGCGATCATTCCCGATTCCTATTTCGGCGCGCTGGCACGGGGCGATCTGCTGCAGGTGCTGCTGGTCGCGATCTTGTCCGGCTTTGCCATCGCCTATTTGGGCAAGGTCGGCGAGTCCATCGCGGCGGCGATCGATGCGGCGGCCAAGGTATTCTTCGGCATCATCCGCATCATCGTGCGCGTGGCGCCGATCGGCGCTTTCGGCGCCATGGCCTTCACCGTCGGCGCTTATGGTCTCGGCTCGCTGGTCAATCTTGCGGCGCTGATCGGTACGTTCTATCTGACCAGCATTCTGTTCGTGCTGCTCGTGCTGGGCGGCATCGCCCGGCTGGCCGGCTTCTCGATCCTGCGCTTCATTGGCTACATCAAGGACGAATTGCTGATCGTGCTCGGCACCAGTTCGTCCGAAACCGTGCTGCCGCAAATGATCCAGAAGATGGAACGGCTCGGCGCCTCGCGCGGCGTGGTCGGCCTGGTGATCCCGACCGGCTACAGCTTCAATCTCGACGGCACCAACATCTATATGACTCTGGCGACGCTGTTCTTGGCGCAAGCCACCAACACGCATCTCACGCTGTCGCAGGAACTGGGTATCCTGGTGATCGCGATGATTACCTCGAAGGGCGCTTCCGGCGTCACCGGCGCGGGCTTCGTGACGCTGGCGGCGACATTGTCGATCGTGCCCGATATTCCGATCCAGTCGCTGGCGATCTTGGTCGGCATCGACAAGTTCATGAGCGAGTGCCGCGCGCTGACCAATTTGATTGGCAACGGCGTCGCCACCATCGTGATCAGCCGATGGGAGGGCGAACTGGATGCGGACAAGCTGCACAGCGCCATGGCGCATCCGGTCGCGCTGGGCGAGGAAATGGAGCGCATGCCGGCGTGAGCCGGATGCGCCGATGAAAGCCTACAAGAAACGCGACTTCCCTGTTGCCGACATCCGGCGCTTTCTCGAGCCCGGTCCCGTCGTGCTGGTCAGCCCGGTGCACAAGGGCGAGCGCAACATCATGACGCCAAAGCTCCGCGCGGCTTGATTTTACGCGCATTTGCAGCCACATGCAGGGCATGGACGTGGCCCTGCACACTGACGATTCCCTGAAAGCCTCGCCGCTGACCGCCGAGGTCGAGCGCCGGCGCACGTTTGCGATCATTTCGCACCCTGACGCCGGCAAAACGACCCTGACCGAGAAGCTGCTGCTGTTCGGCGGCGCCATCAATCTGGCCGGCCAGGTCAAGGCCAAGCGCGACCGCCGCTCGACCCGCTCCGACTGGATGGCGATCGAGCGCGAGCGCGGCATTTCGGTCGTCACTTCGGTGATGACCTTCGATTACGACAGTCGCGTGTTCAATTTGCTCGACACGCCGGGCCACGAGGATTTCTCCGAGGACACCTATCGCACGCTGACGGCGGTGGACTCCGCTGTCATGGTGATCGACGGCGCCAAGGGCATCGAGGCGCGCACCCTCAAATTGTTCGAGGTGTGCCGCCTGCGCGACATTCCCATCATCACGTTCATCAACAAGATGGATCGCGAGACCCGCGATCCGTTCGAGCTGCTCGACGAGATCGAGAAGACGCTGGCGCTCGATACCACGCCGATGAACTGGCCGATCGGCCGCGGCCGCGATTTCGTCGGCACCTACGAACTCGCCACCGGTGATATGCGGCTGTTGAACGACGACGGCCGCGCCGCTGTGCCGCAGCCGCTCGACCTCGCCTCGCTGCACGCCAAGAATACGATGCTCGACGAAAAGGCCATCGCCGAAGAACTGGCGCTGGTGAAGGACGCCAGCCGGCCATTCGACTTCGCCGCATTTCGTGAAGGTCATCTGACGCCGGTCTATTTCGGCTCCGCGATCAAGAATTTCGGCGTCAAGGATCTGCTCGATGCGCTGGCGAGTTTCGCGCCGCCGCCGCGGCCGCAGACGGCGAGCACGCGCAAGGTCATGCCGGACGAGGCCGGCATGACGGCTTTCGTGTTCAAGATCCAGGCCAACATGGACCCCAACCATCGTGACCGTATCGCCTTTGCACGGCTGTGCTCCGGCAAGCTGCGCCGCGGCATGAAAGCCAAGCTGGTGCGCACCGGCAAGCCGATGACGCTGTCGGCGCCGCAGTTCTTCTTTGCGCAGGATCGTTCGGTGGCGGACGAGGCCTATCCCGGCGACGTCGTCGGCATCCCTAATCACGGCACGCTGCGTATGGGCGACACCTTCACCGAAGGCGAACAACTTGAGTTTCTCGGCGTGCCGAACTTTGCGCCGGAAATCCTGCGCCGCGTGAAACTCGGCGACCCGATGAAGGCCAAGAAGCTGAAGGAGGCGCTGCAGCAAATGGCCGAGGAGGGCGTCGTGCAGGTGTTCCGCCCGCTCGACGGCGCGCCAGCCTTGGTCGGCGTGGTCGGCCCGTTGCAGCTCGATGTGCTCAAGACGCGGCTCGACGCCGAATATGGCCTCGATATCGGTTTCGAGACGCCGGAATTCCAGCTCGCGCGCTGGATCGCGCATGCCGACAGCAAGAAGTTCGACGAGTTCGTCTCGGCGAATTATTCCAGCGTCGCCGAGGATCTCGACGGCGACCGCGTCTTCATGGCGCGCAACCAGTTCATCCTCGATTACACGCGCGAACGTACGCCCGGCATGGAATTCACGGACATCAAGGACGTGAAGGGCAAGGCGGCGTAGGGCCATTGCCTTTGTGGGGCGTGGCAGTCACGGCGCGCTAGTTGATCGTAATCTTTGCCGCCTTGATCACCGGCGCCCAGCGCGCGATCTCGCGATCGATGGTGGCGCGGAATTCCTCCGGCGAACTGCCGACCGCTTCCATCATCTGCGCCGCAAGTTTGTCGCGCACCGCCGGCTGCTTGATAATCTCGACCACATCTTTGTTGATTTGCGCGACGATTGCCGGAGGCGTGTCGCCGGGGGCGATCAGTCCGTTCCAGGCGTCGGCATCGACGTCGATGCCGGACTCCATCAGCGTCGGCACGTCCGGCATGAACGGTGATCGTTTGGCGGTGGATACCGCAAGTATTTTTACCGTGCCGGCGGCCGCATGCGGCGCCACCGAAATCGGCGGCAGGCACGCCATTTGCGCGTCGTTGCGAATTACCGCGGTGATCGCCTGCGGCGAGCCCGGATAGGGCAGGTGCACCAGTTTCGCGCCGGTCTTGAGCTCGATCGCTTCCATCGTCAGATGCGACAATGAGCCGTTGCCGATCGAGCTGAAATTATATTTGCCGGGATTTTGCTTCAGCAGCGCCACCAGTTCGGCGACGGTGTTGACCTTGAGCTCCGGATTGACCGCGAGCACGCTGGCTTGTGTCACCAGTTGCGTGATCGGCGCAATGTCTTTGCGTGGGTCGTAGGGCAGTTGCGCAAACAACAGCGTGTTGATGGCGAGCGGTCCGCCGATGCTGATGCCGATGGTGGCGCCGTCAGGCGCGGCCTTGGCGACGAGATCGGTGCCGAGATTGCCGCTGGCGCCGGGTTTGTTCTCGACCAGGAAAACGCTGTCGGGATATTTTTTCGACAGGCCGTCGGAGACGAGCCGCGCCACGATGTCCGGCGTCGAACTAGGCCCGAACGGCACCAAAATGCGCACGGTCTTGGCCGGCCACACGGTCTGCGCCGACGCCGGCAGGGCCGCCGCCAGCATCAGCAACAGCATCACGGTGACGCGTTTGAAATTGTGAAAGCGCAGGCTTGCGGCCATGAACGAGAACCTATGCGTGGGGCTCGGCTTGCCTCCGCCGCGCCGTTCCTTTACGTCCGCTTCTGCGCAATGTGACGGGCGTGTGCAAGTAGAATATAGAGTGTGGCATGGGTTTGGCTGTTCTCGTTTTCGGGCTGGCGGTGTTCTTTGCCGCCCACCTTTTCGTCACGCGGCGTGAGGCGCGCGCCGTTGTTATTGCGCGGCTCGGACTGCTGGTTTATCGCGCCGTATTCGCGCTGGTTTCCATCGCCGGCCTCGCGCTGATCGTTTGGGGTTATGCGTTCTATCGTGCGCATGAATGGATCGACGTATGGTCGCCGCCGGCCTTCATGCGGCACATCACGGTCGTGCTGATGCTGATTGCGGCGCTGTTGTTCACCGCTGCCTTCATTCCAAGTCATATCAAGGCCAAGGCGAAGCATCCGATGCTTGCCGCGGTGAAAACCTGGGCGCTGGCGCATCTGTTGTCGAACGGCGATCTCGGTTCGATCCTGTTGTTCGGCACCTTCCTCGCCTGGGCGGTCTATGCCCGCATTGCCGCCAAGCGCCGGCCCTATGTCGTCGTTGCTGCGCCGCCGGCGGGCTGGACCAATGACCTCATCGTGGTCGTCGTCGCCATCGTCATCTATCTGGCGGTCGGCTATGTATTCCATCCGGTCGTGATCGGCGTGCCGGTATTCGGCGCATGATCCCGAAAGGTGGCAACCGGCTTTCGGATAAGATCATACGCAAACGGAGTCTTTAGTAATGTCGGTACAGAGCGTCGTGAAGCGGTTGACCGCGCCGGATATCGCCGCGCGCAAAGGCGGCGAGCCGATCGTCGTGCTCACGTCCTACCACGCCCACACCGCGGCGCTGGCCGACAAGCATTGCGACGTTGTTCTGGTCGGCGATTCGCTGGGTATGGTGATGCACGGTTTCGAGAGCACCGTGCCGGTAACGCTCGACATGATGATCCTGCAAGGCCACGCCGTGATGCGCGGCTCGTCGCGCGCGCTGGTCGTGATCGACATGCCGTTCGGTTCCTACGAGGCGTCGAAGGAGCAGGCCTTCATGAGCGCAGTGCGCGTGCTGAAGGAAACCGGCTGCGGCGCGGTCAAGCTCGAAGGCGGCACGCGCATGGCCGAGACCATCCGGTTTCTCGCCGAACGCGGCGTGCCGGTGATGGCGCATGTGGGGCTGACACCGCAGTCGATCAACACCATCGGCTCGTTCCGCGCGCAGGGCCGCGACGAGACCGACTGGGCTCCGATCGAAGCCGACGCGTTGGCGGTCGCGGAAGCGGGGGCCTTTTCCGTCGTCATCGAAGCGGTGGCGGAGCCGCTGGCGCGCAAGATCACGGCGCAGATCGCGATCCCGACCATCGGCATCGGCGCCAGCGTCGCCTGCGACGGCCAGGTGCTGGTGATGGAGGACATGCTCGGCCTGTCGCCGCGCGTGCCGAAATTCGTCAAGCGCTACGGCGATCTCGGCCCCGGCATCGACAAGGCGATCGCCGATTATGCCGCCGAGGTGCGTGCGCGCACCTTCCCGGGGCCGGAGCACGTCTACCCGATGAAGAAGAAGCCTTAGAGAGCCTCGGCTTGGCGACGGCTGGTCCGGGGTTCCGGATTCCCCCGGAAAAGCGTTAAATCCCTGAATATTAACGTTTTTCGCCGCAAGCTTTGCCTTAGGCGCGCCACATCGCTAGGTTACGCCGCGATCCGCCGGGGGCTGGTTCCCGGGCGGGTTTCCGAGGTGTTTTGAGCGGTTTGGAGCGATTGTGGCCGATATTTTCAATGAAGTTGACGAGGAAGTACGGCGCGAGCAGCTCAAGAAGCTGTGGGACCGCTACAGCATCTACATCGTCGCCCTGGCGTTTCTGATTATCGCCGGCATCGGCGGCTGGCGCGGTTACGAGTATTACGTCGGCAAGCAAGCCGCCGCCGCTGGCAGCGCTTTCGAAGCCGCGGTGACGCTGAGCGAGCAGGGCAAGTATCCAGAAGCCGAAGCCGCTTTCGCCAAGGTCGCGGCCGAAGCACCGTCCGGCTACAAGGTGCTGGCGCGCATGCGCGCCGCCGCGGCGCTGGCGCAAACCAAGCCCGCCGACGGCGTGAAGGCCTACGACGCCATCGCCGCCGATACGTCGGTCGGCCAGACCTGGCAGGATCTCGCCGGCCTGCGCGCCGGATTGCTGCTGGTCGACAGCGCGCCGCTCGCCGATCTGCGCCGCCGCCTCGATCCGTTGTCGGAGCCGGGCCGCACCTTCCGCCATACCGCGCGCGAACTGCTCGCGATGTCGGCTTGGCGCAATCATGACGTCGCCACCGCGCGCCGCTATGTCGACATGATCGCCGCCGACGGCGAAACGCCGCCCGGCGCCCGCGCCCGCATCGACGTGCTGTCGACGCTGATCGGCAACGACAGCAAGAGTTGAGAGACTAAGTTATGCGCCGTATTCACCGCATCGTGTTTTTGATTACGCTGGCCGCGGCTCTGCCGGCTTTGTCGGGCTGCGCCGATTTCGATCCGGACAAGCTCGACATCTTCAATCTCAACGAAAAGAAGAAGCTGCCGGGAGAGCGCAAGGCCATTTTCCCGGAAGGCGTCCCGGGCGTCTCCCAGGGCATTCCAGCCGAATACGTCAAAGGCAACCAGCCGCCGCCGGATACGGCGCAGACGAGCCTGCCGGCCGAGCCGGAAAAGCCGGCAGCCAAGCCCGTGCGCCGCACCGCCGCGGTCGATCCGGCCGACAAGCCCAAACGCAAACCCAAGCCACGCACCGCCACGTCGGCGCCGACCCAGCCGGTGCAGAGCGCGCCCGATCCCGCGTTCGAGCAGGCGGCGCCCGCGCCGCAACCCGCGCAGCAACCGGCGCCGTGGCCTGCGGCGCCAGCGCCGGGTACGTTTCAGCGCTGACCTCATTTGCCCTCTCCATGTGCGGAGACGGGAAAGAAAAATATCATGAGTTTCACCGTCGCTATCGTCGGCCGGCCCAATGTCGGAAAATCGACGCTGTTCAACCGGCTGGTCGGACGGCGCGTCGCGCTGGTCGATGATAGGCCGGGCGTGACCCGCGACCGCCGCGAAGGCGAGGCCTCGCTTGGCGATCTCTCATTCACGGTGATCGATACCGCCGGCCTTGAGGAATCGGGGCCGGAGACCTTGTCCGGCCGCATGCGGGCGCAGACCGAAACCGCGATTGCGCAAGCCGACGCCGTTTTCTTCATGATCGATGCCCGCATCGGACCGACCCCGGACGACCGCCAATTCGCCGAGTTAGCGCGCAAGTCGGGCAAGCCGACGGTGCTGATCGCCAACAAGATGGAGGGCACCGCCGGCCAGCCAGGGCGCTACGATGCTTACGCACTGGGTCTCGGCGAGCCGGTCGGCATCTCCGCCGAACATAACGAAGGCCTAGTCGATCTTTACGACGCCTTGCGCGCGGCGCTGCCCGAGCTGACCGCGGAGCAGATCGCGACCGTCAAAGATGTGGACGCGCCGAAGGCGATCCGCGTCGCCATCGTCGGCCGACCGAACGCCGGCAAGTCGACGTTGGTCAACCATCTTCTGGGTGAGGAGCGTCTGCTGACGTCGGCGGAAGCCGGCACCACGCGCGACGCCATCGCCGTCGACCTGGAATGGCGCGGCCAGAAATTCCGCATTCATGACACCGCCGGGCTTCGCCGCCGCTCGCGTATCGACGAGAAGCTGGAAAAGCTGTCGGTCGCAGACGCGTTGAACGCGATTCGCTTTGCCGAAGTCGTCGTCGTGCTGCTCGACGTCGGCAGCGCCTTCGAAGAACAGGACCAGCGCATCGCCGACATGGTCGAGCAGGAAGGCCGCGCCATCGTCATCGGCGTCAACAAGTGGGACCTGAAAGAAAAGGCCGTTGGCGAGATCACCAAATTGCGCATCGAATGCGACGAGAAGCTGCGGCAGATGAAGGGCGTGCCGCTGGTCGCGACCTCGGCGCTGACCGGGGAGGGCATCGATCGCCTGATGGAAGCCATCGTCGGCGCCTTCGAAGTCTGGAACAAGCGTATCGCCACCAGCGCGCTCAATCGCTGGTTCGAGGCGACCATCGAGGCGCATCCGCCGCCGGCGGTGTCGGGCCGCAGGCTCAGGCTGAACTACATCACGCAGGCCAAGACACGGCCGCCGAGCTTCGTGCTGTTCTGCACGCGGGCCGACGCTTTGCCGGAAGCCTACAAACGGTATTTGATCAATTCATTGCGCGAGAACTTCGACCTGCCGGGCACGCCCATTCGCTTGACGCTGCGCGAGAAGGACAATCCGTTCAAAGGCCGCGCCAAGCACAAGCATTGATAATTTAAGCCGGCGCTCTGAATTCCAGAAATTTCCCGGCGCGGAAATCGTAGAGCTGGCCGCTCTGCGTGCAACCGGGCAGGCACAGCGGCACGATCGTCTTGGCGACGTCTTCCGGCGGCGGCAGCGTTTCCGGATCGACGCCCGGCCAGCCGCCCGCATACATCTTGGTGCGCGTCGGGCCGGGATTGAAAGCGTTCACATTGACGGTCGTGGTCGCGGTCTCGGCCGCATAGACCTGCACCAGCGCATTGAGCGCGGCCTTCGACGCTGCATAGGGTCCGGTGTAGGCCCGGCCTAACGTGGCCAACGCCGAGGAGATGAAGACCGCGCGGCCGGCCGGCGCGGCTTTGAGCAGCGGGTCCATGGTGCGGATCAGTTGCCAATTGGCGGTGATGTTGACCGCCAGCAGATTGTCCCAGTCTTTGGGCTCGACATGGCCGAGCGGCGACAACGGCCCGAGCACGCCGGCGTTGCCGACCATGACGTCGAGCCGCCCGTAGCGTTCGTGCAGCGCCAGCGCCAGCCGGGCGATGCCATCCATGTCCTTCATGTCAAGCGGTACCAAGGTCGCCGTGCCGCCGGCTGCCTTGATCTTGTCGTCGAGCTCTTCCAGCCCGCCGACGGTGCGAGCGGCCGCGATCACGTGCGCGCCGGCTTCGGCGAGCTGCAGCGCCAACGCGGCGCCAATGCCGCGCGAAGCGCCGGTGACCAGCGCGATACGGTCAGAAAGTGGTTTGGACATGCTGCTCAGTTCGTTGGGGCGTCTGGCAGCTTAATGCCGAGGTTGGCGGCCGCTTGCAACACCTGCGACGGCATATAGGGCTTTTGCAGGAATTTGCTGTGCGGCAGCGGCTCGACCCGGTCGGCGTAGCCGCTGGCATAGATCACCGGCACCTGGGCATGCCGGCCGCGGATGTTTTCGGCAAGCCGCCAGCCGTCCATGCCGGGCAGGCGGATATCGGTGAACAGCAGGTCGATGCGGTCGATGTTCGGCAACAGCGCCAGAGCGTCCTCGGCGCTGCCGGCCTCAAGCACTTCGAAACCCGCAAGCTGCAACTCGTAGACGATCATGTCGCGGACCATGAATTCGTCCTCGACGACAAGAACGCGTGGCGGACTGGCTGAGCCCATCAGCCCGCCTGCCCGAGGGGAGTGCCCAGCGCAAAATCCGGGTTCGCGGCCGGGCTGTGTTGGCTCTGGCCCTGCGCGCGCGGCAGGTAGATGCGGATCGTGGTGCCGCGGCCCTCGCTATGAATTTCGACGTGACCGTTGGATTGTTTGACGAAGCCGTAAACCTGGCTCAGTCCAAGGCCGGTGCCTTCGCCGACGCTCTTGGTCGTGAAGAAAGGCTCGAAGGCGTGGCTCTTCGTCTCCGCGCTCATGCCGGCGCCATCGTCGCTCACGGTCAACAGCGTGAAGAGGCCTTTCAGCGTCTGGCCGTCTTCGATTTTTGGATTGGTGCAGTTCTGGCTCTGCATTGTGAGGTGGCCGCCGTCGGGCATCGCGTCACGGGCATTGACCGCGAGGTTGAGCAAGGCGTTCTCGAGCTGATTGTGATCGACTTCGACCGGCCAGAGACTTGGATCCAGTTTGACATCGACCGTGACGCGCTCGCCAACGGCGCGCCGGATCAGGTCCGCCATGCTGTCGATGAGGAGATTGGCGTTGAGCCGCATCGGCGTCAGCGGCTGGCGGCGGCCGAAGGCCAGAAGCTTCTGCGTCAAGGCAGCGCCTTTCGATGCGCCGTCCATGGCGCCCTTGATCGAGCGGTACACCGTCGGATCGTCGCGGAACTGCCGCTCCAGCCGCTCGAGGTGCCCGACCACGATGGTCAGCAAATTGTTGAAGTCATGCGCGATGCCACCGGTGAGCTGGCCGACAGCTTCCATCTTCTGGGACTGCCGCAGCATCTCTTCGGTCTTGAGACGTTCGGTCTTCTCGGCCTGCAAGGCCGCCAGTGCCGCGTTGCGCTCGGCAATTTGCTGGATCAGTTCCTCGTTGAGCCTGCGCAATGCGTCGGTGGAGGGGATCGAGAGTGCCTTCGGCAGTAATACCCAAACGGCCACCGCGGTGATGATCGAGAGCGCCGCGGTGATGACCTTAATCAGGGCCTCGGTGCCGTAGTCGGGCACCCACAGGGTGTAGATCGAGAAGAAATGCGTGGTGCCGCAGGCCAGGATGAACAGGGCGAAGGCCCAGAAGATCCAGCCGAACTGGATGTCGCTCCGATGCGAGACGAAATAGGCCAGTGCGATCGGGATCGAATAATAGGCGATGCCAATAGCGGCGTCGGCGCCGACATGGGTCCAGATCAGTTCCGGCCGCCACAGCAGACATATGCCGTGCGGCGAGAGACTGTTGGTCTCCCACAACTGCTGCAAATACTGGAGCATTGATCCTCCTGCCAGGCGTGAGCTGAAATTGCTGAATCACGCGAAGCGACCGCTATAAGACTAGCGTTACGCCCGCCGGATGTAAAAGTTCCGGCCGCACGCAAAGCCTAGCAGAAGAAGGTAACCGCGAGGTTAGATGGCCTCGGCCAGCAGCGATAACTGACGGGGACTGGAGTCGACCGCGTTCTGATCGGTCAGCGGCGTCGGATAATCGCCGGTGAAGCAATGGTCGGTGAATTGCGGATGCACCGGGTCGCGCTTCTCGAAGCCTGCGGCGCGATAGATGCCGTCGACCGACAGGAAGGCGAGGGTGTCGGCGCCGATGAACTGGCGCATGCTTTCCAGATCGTGGGTGGCGGCCAGGAGCTTGTCGCGCTCCGGCGTGTCGATGCCGTAGTAATCCGGATGGGTGATCGGCGGCGAGGCGATGCGGAAATGCACTTCCTTGGCACCGGCGTCTCGCATCATCTGCACGATCTTGCGCGAGGTGGTGCCGCGCACGATGGAATCGTCGACCAGCACGATGCTCTTGCCGGCGACGACCGCGCGGTTGGCGGAATGCTTCATGCGCACGCCCTGATCGCGGATCGCTTGCGTCGGCTGAATAAA
>CAITEM010000106.1 GCA_903891395.1 uncultured Hyphomicrobiales bacterium
CAACACCGTACGGCCGCACTCGTCGCTGGGATATCGACCACCCGCGCCAGAAGCACTTGTATGGCCTCAACCAAAACCGGTGGCGCAAATGCAATCGCTAAACTAACATTCCAATCGGACCACTCAGTGGGGGCCGGTCAATTAAGCGCCGTCGCTCGCGAGGTCTGGCAGGCGCCATCGGCGCCCCCCGCCCTGTGGACCTGAAGCGTTAGTTGCTGCATTTCCTCATGTTCATTCCCATGAACTGAACATTTTGGCAGGTGTAGTGCGAACCCGGAATTTCGGGGTTGTCGCAATCCTGGTGGCAAACGCGAAACCCGCCTTCGGTGTGCCAGCCAATATTGGGATCGCGCGAATCCTTATCGTAGGTGACCACGCCGTCGGAAATCGGCGTCCTTCTCATCCGGGCCGACATCAGACGATACCCCTCCCCGGCCATGCACGTCCGATAGGCGGGAGAAACATTTGTGGTGTAGGCGCCAACCGCTGCGTTGCAATGCGCCAACGCGGCCTGCCCAACTGAGTTCGCCCGTTTATGGCCGTGCGGCCTGATGGTGTCATACCAGCGAACCACGAACTGGTCCGCTTGCGCATTGAGAACACCGCTCAGGATCAAAACGCCAGCGACGATAAGACGTTTCATGAAATACCTCCGTTGTGTGCGTCCCCTTTTTCGGTCGCACGCCAGCGGCAGATCGTTCAAAAGCGCCGGATTACAAAATGGATAGGTAAGATCGCTGACGATTACGCTTGGTGCTTCGCTCTCCGCACTGCGGACGCCAAAGCCCAAGCACATTAAAAACACTTCTTAAGGAACCATCCCGCTCGGCGGAGCTTATGTGTACCCACACTCTGGAGCGCACATGAACATCCTTAAACTGACACTCGCTGCCGCGACCTTCTCGGTTGGACTGGCAGCCTCGGCTTCCGCCATGCCGGTTGGCAATATCGCACCGGCAAACGGCGCTTCCGCTCCGGTTGAGCAGGTCCGCCTCGTCTGCAACCGCTGGGGCAATTGCTACCACGTCGGCGGTTACGGCTGGCGCGGCGGCTACCGCGGTGGATACCGCGGCTATCGCGGTCATCGCGGCCGCTGGCACTAATCAAGCACTTTCTTGGACAGGACGGGCGGCCTCGGAAACGGGGCAGCCCTTTCTGTTGGGCCGACGTGAATACGCCGCTAGTTGGTGCGGGCTTTCTGGTAGGTATAAGCCATCTCGAAACCCGCCTTCTCCCAAGCCGATTTGGCTTTTGCGCCGGCAATCAGCGCGATGAAAGCCTTGGCGTCTTCCGACTGCGAGCCTTTCGCCGCCAGAGCAGTCTCAAGGTTGGTATAAAGTTGCAGATCCTGCGGCAGCGGGCCGGCATAATGGATGGCCGCGCTGGTCGGGATCTCACTAATATTCACAAAACTGAAGTCCGATTTTCCCGCGGCGACGAGCACTTCGGCCTCGGGACGCGGCGAGACCGTCATGCGCGATTTCACCTGCTCGAACACGCCGACCTTCTTGAGCACCCGTTCGACCATCTCACCGCTCATGTTCGGCAGACTGGGGTCGCGATACAGAATGGCCTTCGCCGACAGAACGCTCTTCTTGAAGGCGTCCGTGGTCGACAGGTCCGGGCTCGGCATGGACGCCGGCACGACGACGCCGAGGCCCGTTCGCGCCAGGCCGATACGGCTTTCCGTCTTGATGCCGGATAGCGTTTGCAGTTCCTGCATCGCGGGCTCGGACAGGATGAAGACGTCGAAAGTCTCGCCACTTTTGATCCGGTCCCAAACCTTGTTCGGGGGCCCGAACTCGAACTTCACTGGGCGCGTTCCGTCCTTGTTGAATTCCGGGATGAGGTTTTTGACGGCGACTTCCGCCGACCCGACGCTGAGGACGCGCAACTCTGCCGCCTGGGCAGCAGCAACCGCGGCGAGCAAAAATGCCGCGGACAGCGCAAAGCGCAACTTTGTCATGAGATATTTCCTACCCTGTTGCAGAAGCGCGGCTGCCGGTGGCCTGTCTGCAATCTCTTTTATTGACGGCATTGTGAAACGGCATTTTACGATACGAGCACGCCCGCGCAACCAAAATGCACGGGCGTCCCGGACATCCGCCGGGTACCCTTTTTGACTTTTCCGCCGATAACCCGGCATAAGGCTGCATGGCCAAAGTCCGAGTCTCCTTCAAAATGGTACGTCTTGCCGGTGATGACTGGCGCATCGAGGCATCCGCGCCCGGAATAGAGACGATCGTCATCAAGGGGCTGACCAGCAAGGCCGACTGCGACGACTGGATCAACGGCGAACGCCGCATCGCCTGGCTGCGCTCCCAGGGCTACGCCAAGTAGCCTGCGAGCAGCCTTTAAACTGCGCCTGCCGCGCCGGCTTCCATGAACCGCAAGTAGATCTGGGTGGGATCGCGCTCGCCGCTCAGCGCAATCGCAATGATCTGCGCCGCGACCGTGGCCTTCAGTTCCGCCGTCTGCACCGCGCCGCCGACCGCC
>CAITEM010000107.1 GCA_903891395.1 uncultured Hyphomicrobiales bacterium
CTTTGTCATGGTGCTCTCCTCAACCCATCATCGTCGCGGCGCGCTTGACCGCTTTGAGGATGCTGATGTGCGTGCCGCAGCGGCACTTCAGGCCGGAGAGCGCGTCCTTGATTTCGGCTTCGCTCGGATTTTTCTTGTCGCGCAGGAAAGCGGCGGCGGTCATGATCCAGCCGTTGATGCAGTAGCCGCATTGCGGCACCTGCTCCTCGACATAGGCGGTCTGGACCGGGTGCGGTTTCTCCGCGGTGCCGAGACCGGCCAGCGTCGTGACCTTCGCGTTGCCGACCATGGACAGCGGCGTGATGCAGGAGCGCGTTGGCTGTCCGTCGAGATGCACGGTGCAGGCACCGCATTGCGCCAGCCCGCAGCCGAAATGTGGATTGTTCAAGCCGAGGTCGTCGCGCAAGGCATAGAGCAGCGGCATATCGGGATCGGCATCGACCGTATGCGACGTGCCATTCACATTGAGGGTGAATTTTTGATTCATAACGTTCAGCTCCCTGAACTCGTTTTTGAACGGGGCTTACGGCCGCCGTCCGCACCGTTGGCCGGCGCTTGCGCCGCCAAGGCTAGTCCTGCTTCGGCCGATTGGAAACGCCCCAAGGTAGAAAAATGATGATATATTGCGAGGGAATAGACGCCGGTCCGCAGATAAAGCGGAAAACGGCGCGGCACACGGGAGGATTTTTATGCGCACTGCAACAAAATTGGCGATCGCCGCGCTCGGTGTTTGCGCACTAACGGCTTCGGCTCACAATCAGGCCCAAGCGCAGGACAAGGTCTGGCGCCACGGCCTGATCAACGCCAAGGCCGACGCCGGTATTTTCATGATGGTGTCGACCCGCGACTTCGCCGCCAAACAGGGCCTCAAACTGGAGGTGTCGCAGTTCAAGGACGACCAGCTCGCGCTCAAGGCGCTGGTCGCCGGCGAACTCGATAGTTTCGAGGGCGGCCCGCAGGGCGTGTTCGCCATCGCCGCCAAAGGCGGTGACGCCAAGATTCTCGGCTGCCACTGGATCGTGGTGCCGCACGGCATCTACGCCTCGAATGCCATCACCAAGGTCGAAGACCTCAAGGGCAAGCAGATTGCCGTGTCGGCGCCCAATTCGATGCCGAACATGCTGGCGCGCGAGGCGCTCGCCAGTCACGGCGTGTCCGACAAGGATATGAAACTGGCCGCCGTCGGCGGCGATCGCGAGCGCTATCAGGCCTTGATCGGCGGTGTCGTCGAAGCCGCCGTGGTGTCGAACGAATACGAGCCGATCGCGCCGAAGACGGTGCACCTGCTGGTCGCCGGCCGTGACGCCGTGCCGAACTTCCTGCGCGTCTGCATGGTGTCGACCGCCAAGACGCTTGCCGCGCGCGGCGACGATGCGGTCAAGTTCCTCACGGCCGAAATGAACGCGCTGACGTTTGCGTTGGCCAACAAGGATGCGACGCTGGCGCTGACGCACGAATTGACCGGCAGCAAGCCGGACGATCCGCGGCCCGGCTTTGTCTTTGACGACGCCGTGTTGCATAAAGCGGTCGATCCGGCGCTGCCGATCCCCGGCGAGAAGATCATGTGGATTCAAGACCAGATGGTGAAAGCCGGCAGCATCTCCAAGGCGCTCGATCTGGCCGCCGTCACCGCGCCGGAATATCGCGAGCGGGCGTTGAAGAAAGCCGGCATGTAGTATGGGTGAAGTTACTTTCCACGACGTCTCCAAGCGTTTTACGTTGCGCGTGGACGGCCAGATCCACCAGGTTCAGGCGCTCGACAAGGTCAATTTCACGGTCCGCGACGGTGAGATCGTTGCGCTGATCGGCCCGTCCGGCTGCGGCAAGACCACGGCGCTGCGCGTCGCCATGGGGCTGGATTCGTCGACTGGCGGCCGCGTCACGGTCGATGGCCGTGAAGTGCATGGCTGCGGCCATGACCGCGGCATGGTGTTTCAGCATGCCGAGTTGCTGCCGTGGCTATCGGCCTTGCAGAACGTGATGTTCGGCCTGGAGATGAAGGGCCTGCGCGGCGCCGACTTGCGCGACACCGCGGAGAAATATCTGGCGCTGGTGGGGCTGTCGGAATCGCAGAACCGCCGCCCGCATCAATTGTCAGGCGGCATGAAGCAGCGCGTCGGCATCGCACGCGCGCTGGCCATCGATCCGTCGGTGCTGCTGATGGACGAGCCGTTCGGCGCGCTCGATGCGCAGACCCGCGAAGCCTTGCAGGCCGAGTTGCTCGACATTCACGCCCGCACCAAGAAGACCATCATCTTCGTCACCCACGACTTGGATGAAGCGGTGCTGATCGCCGACCGCATCGTCGTCATGCGCGGTGGCAAGGTGCACGACATCATCACCGTGCCGCTGACCCGGCCGCGCGGCGATCTGGTCGAAGTGCGCGGCACCGTCGAATTCGCCGACACCCGCTACAAGGTCTGGCGCGAGTTGCATGAAGACCTGGTGCACTAGGATGGGCCGATTGCCGCGATCCAAATTCCGTTCATTCCCGCGCAAGCGGGAATCCAGTGCTTTGCCCAGGACTGGGTCTCTGTTTTCGCGGGGACGGACGGGGGAGAGAAACTAATGGCCGACATCGCAGACAAGAGCGTGCCTGAAGAGGACGCGCCGATCCCCGAGCGCCGCCCGCTGCCGCGCTGGGTCATCACGACGCTGTCGGTCGGCGGCCTGCTGCTGTTCTGGGAAATTTTTGGCCGCGACGTCAATCCGGTGTTCGGCTCCTATCCGTCGGCCATCGCGGTCGCTTTCTGGGAACTGCTGAAGACCGGTACGTTGTGGAAGGCGCTGTTTGAGAGCCTGCAGCCGTTCCTCGCCGGCTATCTGCTCGCCATCGTCGTCGGCATTCCGCTCGGTCTTGTCATCGGCCGTTTCCGCACCGCGGAAGCGGCGCTCGGTATCTATGTCACCGCCGGTTACGCCATGCCGCTGGTGGCGCTGGTGCCGCTGCTGATCCTGTGGCTCGGCCTCGGCTTCAAGGTGAAGGTCTCGGTCATCTTCCTGATGGCGCTGTTTCCGATCGTCATCAACACCTGGCTCGGTGTCATCATGGTGCCGAAGACGCTCATCGAGGTGGGCAAATCATTCGTCGCCTCGAATTTCGTCATCCTGCGCCGTATCGTCCTGCCGGCGACGCTGCCTTACATCATGGCCGGCGTGCGCTTGGCCGTCGGCCGCGCGGTGGTGGCGATGGTGATCGCGGAATTCTTCACCACCATCTCGGGACTGGGGGCGGTGATCATCAATTCTGCCAACAATTTCGACACCGCTACAATGTTCGTGCCGATCATCATCCTGATGCTAATGGCGGTCGGCTTGAATAGCTTAATC
>CAITEM010000108.1 GCA_903891395.1 uncultured Hyphomicrobiales bacterium
CGGCCATCGTCGACCGCGATAATGGCATGTCGTTGATGGAGTCGGGCGCGATCCTGATCTATCTCGCCGACAAAACGGGCAAACTGCTGCCGAAATCCGGCGAAGGCCGCTACAAGGCGATCGAGTGGCTGATGTGGCAGATGGGGGGACCGGGCCCGATGCTCGGCCAGGTGCACCACTTCGTGAAATATAATCCCGGCAAGGCGCCCTACGCCGAGGAACGCTACCTCAAGGAAGCACACCGGCTCTACAAGGTGCTCAATACACAGTTGGGCCTGCATGAGTATGTCGCGGACGAATATTCCATCGCCGACATCGCAATCTGGCCGTGGATCTCGCGCTTCGAGTGGCAGACCATCAATCTCAACGACTATCCGAACGTGAAGCGCTGGTATCTCGAGATCGCCAAGCGTCCGGCAGTGCAGCGCGGCTACAAGGTGCCGAAGGACATGGGTCCGATACCGATGCCGGCATAAGCCGGCCCATGATGAAGCCTGCGCAAGCACGCAGCGTCGTGAATAAAAAAGCCCCGGCACATGCCGGGGCTTTTCGTTGTGCAAAGGCAATCGTTTACGGGCAGAACCAGACCGGTCCGACCAGGACGCAGCCGCGCGTGCGCCAGTCACCGGGACGGTTGCCGTAACGGTGCCAGCCCCGCGGCGCCGAACCGTAGCGCCGGCCGGGCGTGAAATGCGCGGAACCGCCGCGGTGCGGCGCGGCATGTGCAGGCCCGCGGTGTGGCGATCCATGATGATTGTCCGGCGCGGCGAGGGCCGGTGAAAGACTGATCGCGGAAAACAACAAAGCGCCGGCTAGAGTGGCTGCTCGCATGGGGAACTTACTTTTTTATAAGTTTGTATGACGGCCAGCACCGCGAACCTCCATTCGCCCGCTGATCGCGCGGGCCGCCTCAAAGCGGCCCACACAATATTGAACGGACGACCGGGGCATTTCCTGCGGCGACCGGAACGTTAGGAGGCACCGGACAGCCGCCTGCACGCGCCGTCTTGGACTGTTAACGGACCGCGGCATAATCTTGGGCCATGATTCGCCGGCCGCATTCCCGCGCCGGACCGACTGAAGACGCATGGCCCAGCCCCAAGAAAAACCGGATTCCGTCACCGACACGCTGCGGCGCGCGACCGCGTTTCATCAGTGCGGCCAACTGGCGGAAGCCGAAACGCTGTACCGCCAGACCTTGACGAGCCAGCCGCGAAATTTCGACGCGCTGCATCTGTTCGGCGTGCTGATGCACCAGCGCGGACATTCCGCCGAGGCGCTGGCCTTGATCGGCGAAGCGCTGAAGACCAATGCGCGCTCCGCCGCCGCTTATTCCAACCAGGCCATCGTGCTGACCGCGATGGGCCGTCCGGCCGACGCGCTCGAAAGCTACGCGTGCGCCATTGCCGTCAAGCCGGACTACGCCGAGGCGCACAACAGCCGCGGCAATCTGCTGGTCAAGCTCGATCGGGCCGCCGACGCGCTGGCGAGTTACGAGCAGGCCTTGGCGGCGCAGCCGAACTACATCGACGCGCTGATCAATCGCGCGACGGTGCTCGGTTTGCTCGGACGCGACGTGGAAGCGGGCGACGCCTATGCGCGTGCGCTGGCCGCCGATCCAAACCGCGTCGAACTCTGGATCGCGCTCGGCCATCTGCTCGACCGCACGCATCGGCACGGCGACGCGCTGAAATGTTTCGACCGCGCGCTAACGCTCACGCCGGACGCCCCCGAGATACACGGCGACCGCGGCCGGATTCTGCGAAGCCTCAAGCGGTTCGATGAGGCAGTCGCGGCCTACGACCACGCTCTCGCGCTCAAGTCCGGCTACGTCGAGGCCGTGGTCGGGCGCGGCAATGTGTTTTTCGAGATGCGAGCCTTCGCCGAAGCGCTGACGGAATACGACCGCGCGGTGGCGATGCGGCCAGATTTCGCCCAGGGCCACAACAATCGCGGCAACGCCTTACGCGAACTGGCGCGGCCCACCGAGGCACTGGCCTGTTTCGACCGCGCCGTTGAATTGCAGGACGGCTACACCGAGGCCTTCAACAATCGCGGTAATGCGCTGCTCGAATTGAACCGTCCCGCCGACGCGCTGGCCGATTACGACAAGGCGCTGGCGGGAAAGCCTGACTTCAGTTTCGCGCTGGTCAATCGCGGCAATGCGCTGCGCTATCTGCATCGTTACGACGAGGCGATCGACAGTTTCGACCGCGCCGTCGCAATCGAGCCCGAACTGGCCGAGGCCCATTGGAACAAGGCGCTGCTGTGTCTGTCGATCGGCGACTACGAACGCGGTTTGCCCGGCTACGAATGGCGCTGGCGGCGTGCCGGTGAAGCCGCGCCGCGCAACTTTGCGCAACCGCAGTGGACCGGCGAAGATCTCCGCGGCAAGACGATTTTGCTGCACGCCGAGCAGGGCTTCGGCGACAGCATCCAGATGCTGCGCTATCTGCCGCTGATCCGGGCGCAGGGCGCGAGCGTCGTACTCGAACTGCCGGACGCGCTGATGCCGCTGCTCGGCGAGATCGCCGTGCCGTTGTTCGCGCGCGGCGCGGTGTTGCCGCCCTTCGATGTCCATTGCCCGTTGATGAGTCTGCCGCTCGCGTTCGGCACGCGCGTCGGCACCATCCCGGCCGCCGTGCCCTATCTGCATGTCGATGAAGACCGACGCGAGAAATGGCAGACGCGTCTGCCGCGCGGCGACGCTTTGCGCGTCGGGCTGGTCTGGTCCGGCAAGCCGACCCACAAGAACGATCATAACCGCAGCGTCCCGCTGGCGCTGCTGCGGCCCCTGTTGGCGGCACCGGGCTTCGAATTTGTCAGCCTGCAACGCGAATACCGTGACAGCGATCTTGCCGAACTCGGCCTTTACCCCGGCCTGTTGCGGCTGGAGAGCGAACTGGCCGATTTCGCCGACACCGCCGCGGCGATCCAGCAGTGCGATCTGGTGATTGCGGTCGATACCGCGGTGGCGCATCTGGCCGGCGCCCTGGCCAAGCCACTTTGGGTGCTGCTGCCCGCCGTGCTGGATTGGCGCTGGATGCTCGAGCGCGACGACAGCCCGTGGTACCCGACCGCCCGGCTCTTCCGGCAGCCGCAGATCGGCGACTGGGACAGCGTCATGGCGCGTTTGGGCGAGGCCCTTGCCTCCTTTGCCGCAAAGCGCCAAACCCCGGCCTAGCTCTAACCGCGCCAATCTTTCGCCCGATTGCGCTATCATGCGGGGACCATGACGTCGCGCCCAAACAAAGCTGAACCGCGGCCCAAGCCGCGCCTGTATCTCGTCACGCCGCGCGTCGGCGACGCCGACGCTTTTGCGCCGGCGCTTGCAGCGGCGCTCGCCGCCGGCGACGTCGCGGCCGTGCTGCTGCGGCTGAGCGACATCGACGAGCGCAGCAAGATCAATGCCGCCAAGACGCTCGGCCGCGTGGTGCAGGATCATGGCGCGGCCTTGCTGCTCGACGGCCACGCCGAACTGGTGGCGCGCGCAGGTGCCGACGGCGCGCATCTCGCGGGCCTCGAGGCCTTCACGCAATCGCTTGAGCAGCTCAAGCCCGACCGTATCGCCGGCGCAGGCCGGATGGAAACGCGTCACGACGCCATGACCGCCGCCGAACTCGGTTGCGATTACGTGATGTTCGGCGAGCCGGACGATGACGGCGAGCGGCCGGCGTTCGAAGCCATCGAAGACCGCGTGTCATGGTGGGCGGAAGTATTCGAGGCGCAATGCGTCGGTTACGCCGCCTCGGCTTCCGAAGTCGAGCCGCTGGTGAAAGCCGGCGCCGACTTCGTCGCGCTCGGCGATTGGATCTGGGCCGATCCGGAGAGCGTATCAACGAAGATCGCAGATGCCGATCGTCACCTTGTCGTGCCGGAGATCGCGGTATGACGGGTTTGCGCCGCGGCACTTGCCTTGCCTTGCTCGCGGTCGCGTTGGCCACGCCGGCCTTGGCGCAAACCAAGAAGACGCCCGCCCCACCGCCGGCTGCCGCGTCGGCCGATCCCAACGCCGACGCCATGTTCGGTGCCTTTCAGCGCGGCGCCTATCTGACGGCGCAGACCGAAGCCACCAAACGCGCGGCGCAGAACGATCCCAAGGCGATGACGATGCTCGGCGAACTTTACGCGCAAGGGCTCGGCGTCGGCCGCGACGACACCAAGGCCTCGCAATGGTACAAGATGGCTGCGGGGCTCGGCGACCGTGACGCCATCTTCGCGTTGGCGATGTTCAATTTCGAAGGCCGCGCCGGCGAACGCAATCCGAAGGACGGCGCGCGGCTGCTCGACGACGCCGCCAAGCTCGGCCATGCGGCCGCCGCCTACGACCTTGGTCTTTTGTACTTGCAAGGCACGCAGGTGCCGCAGGATTTTACGCAGGCCGCCGCCTTGTTCGGCCAGGCCGCCGAGGCTGGCAATTCCGAAGCGCAATACGCGCTGGCTACCATGTACAAAGAAGGCCGCGGCGTTCCGCAGGACAAGACCAAGGCCATGCAGTTGATGGGCATGGCCTCGGTCGCCGGCAATCTGGATTCGATGGTCGAATACGCCATCGCGCAATTCAACGGCGACGGCGTCGCCAAGGACGAGGAAGCGGCGGACAAACTGTTTCTGATCGCCGCCCGGCGGGGCAGTCCGATTGCGCAGAACCGGCTGGCCCGCGTCCTGATGGCCGGGCGCGGCATGCCCGCCGACCCGACCGAGGCCGTCAAATGGCATCTGATCTCGAAGGCCGGCGGCGCCAGCGATCCCGATCTCGATGCCTTTGCCGGTAAGCAGGCGCCGGGGGTGCAGGAAGCCGCCAAAACCGCCGCCAATAAATGGCTGTCGACCCGGGTCGCATTGACGCCTTGACGCCAGCCGCTCGCGCGGGCAGACCCCACGCTTATGCATCACTCCGCCCTGCTCAATGTCATGATCGCCGCCGCGCGCAAGGCCGCGCGCGCGCTCAAGCGCGACTTCGGCGAACTCGAGAAGCTACAGGTCTCGCTCAAGGGTCCGGCTAATTTCGTCACCGCCGCCGACAAGCGCGCCGAGGAAACGATCTACGCCGAACTGACCAAGGCCCGCCCCGGCTACTGCTTCCTCGGCGAGGAAGGCGGCCGCCGCGACGGCGCCGACAAGTCTCATACCTGGATCGTCGATCCGCTCGACGGCACCACCAACTTCCTGCACGGCATTCCGCAATTCGCCATCTCGATCGCGCTGGAGCGCGAGGGCGCGGTCGTCGCCGGGCTGGTCTACAATCCGGCGATCGAGGAACTGTTCATCGCCGAAAAAGGCAAGGGCGCCTTTCTCAACGACCAGCGCATCCGCGTCGCCGGCCGCAAGCAGCTTTCGGAATCAGTGATCGCCTGCGGCCTGCCGCATATCGGCCGGGGCGACCTGGTGCTGGCCCGCAAGGAAACCGGCGCCATGCAGGAGCAGGTCGCGGGCCTGCGCCGCTTCGGCGCCGCCGCGCTTGATCTGGCCTGGGTCGCGGCCGGCCGGCTCGACGGCTACTGGGAACGCGACATCAAGCCGTGGGACATGGCGGCGGGCCTGATCCTGATCCGCGAGGCCGGCGGCTATGTCAGCGACATTACCGGTGGCGACGATCTTTTCGCGACCGGGCACGTCGTGGCCGGCAACGAGACGATCCACAAAGAACTGCTGCGGGTTCTCAAAGACGCCAACAAGGCTTAGGGCGCCCTTCCGGCGCGCGCGTCACCGCAATTTCAACTCAATGTGCCGCTTAGTCGTGTGGTTCCGGCACGGCCATTTTTGCTTGTCACCGGTCTGTGCCATATTACGGTTCGTTGGTTCGGACCCGCGTTAACGTATTAAACGCAGCGAAGCTGGCATATTGAATCCCATGGCCACAGAACTCGACCCCCTCAAATTATCGTCGCCCCGCATCTTCCTGTTCCGGATGATGGTGTTCGTCGTCCTCGGCGGCCTCGTCGCCTTTCTGCTCTACAAGCAGATCCAGGTCGCCTTCATGGCCAATCCGGGCCTCAACGCGGTGATCATCGCGGTCCTGTTCCTCGGCATCATTCTGGCGGTGCGCCAGGTGATGCGGCTCTATCCGGAAATCGCCTGGGTCAATAATTTCCGCCTCGCCGATCCGGGCCTCGCCGTCGACCGCCCGCCGGTGCTGCTGGCGCCAATGGCCGCGATCCTCGGCAGCCGCGTCGGCCGCATGGCGATGTCGTCGCAACTGATGCGCGGCATCCTCGACTCGATCGCAACCCGCCTCGACGAAGCGCGCGACATCCTGCGCTACATGACCGGGCTGCTGGTGTTCCTCGGCCTGCTCGGCACGTTCTGGGGCCTGATCGAAACCGTGAGTTCGGTCGGCAACGTCATTCAGGGCCTCAAGCCCGGCGGCGACGCCGGCGGCATGTTCGACGCCTTGCGCGAAGGCCTCGCCGCGCCGCTGTCCGGCATGGGCATCTCGTTCTCGTCGTCGCTGTTCGGTCTTGCCGGCTCGCTGATGCTGGGCTTCCTCGATCTTCAGGCCGGTCAGGCGCAAAACCGTTTCATCCAATCGCTCGAAGAGTGGCTCTCAAGCCAAACGCGGCTTTCAGCCGGAACCGGCTTCAGCACCGGCGAGGAAACGGTGCCCGCCTACGTTCAGGCGCTTCTAGAAGAGACGGCGGAAAGCCTCGGCCGACTCGAGCGTCTGATGGCACGGGCGGAAGAAGGACGCGGTCAAACGGCGGGAGCCTCGGTGCAACTGGTCGAGCGCCTGGGCGCACTCGCCGATCGCCTTAAGACCCAAGAGACTTTGTTCACCCGTATGGCCGAGACCGATACCGAACTGCGTACTGCGATCGGGCGCCTGGCGGATGCCACCAAGGCAGGCGGTATCGACGCGCTCACTGGCCCCGTGCGCAACATCGAGCTCTATCTCGCCCGCGTCATCGAAGAGATGACGAACGGCCGCGC
>CAITEM010000109.1 GCA_903891395.1 uncultured Hyphomicrobiales bacterium
AGGAGCAGAGGCTCGGCGTCGAATACGCACCGGTGCCGAAACTGCTGGCCGAAGCGGATTTCGTCTCGATGCACGCCAGCAACCTGCCGGAGAACAAGGGGCTGCTCAGCGCGTCGGTTTTCGCGCAGATGAAGAAAACCGCCTTTTTCATCAATACCAGCCGCGGACGCATGGTGGACGAGGACGCACTGTACACCGCATTGACCACGGGCGTGATCGCGGGCGCCGGCCTCGACGTGCATTACGAGGAGCCGCGGCCGCTGGCCGACCGCTACGCCGGGCTCCGCAACGTCATCATGACGCCGCATCTCGCCGGCGGCTCGCGCAAGGGCGTCGCCGATGAGATCGACATTGTGCTCGACAATTGCCGCGCCGCGCTCGCGGGCAAGCCGGTGAGGTATCGGGTTGGCTAACGCGACCAAAGGAAGCTAACTCAAGGGCGCATCCGCGATACGTTCCCAATACAATTCGCGAAGCTGCATCACGCCTTGCCACAGCCGCGGCTTTTGCGTCAGCACCAATAGTTCGCCCTCGAAATGCGTGAACCGCGTCTGGTCGCCGCCGACCCTTTTCGGATCGGCAGAGGCGTCGACGTGGGTGACCAGCGTCTTGCCGTCCCACTCATAGTTGCCGCAGTAGGAATTATATTCGCGCACCGTTTCACCCGGCGCCAATGCGCTGCGGCTGTCGCACAATACCGACATCATGCGGTTGTCGGAATAGAACACCAGCAAGCCGCGCGGTTTGTCACCATAAGGCGGGTGCATCGGTTTGCCGGCGTCGTCATGCGCCGCTGTCTTGAAAAGCCGCCAAGTGCCGACAATATTTTTCATTGCTCGACCTTCAAGCCAAGCTGCTTGATCAGCGCCGCCCACTTGCCTTCCTCGCGCGCGATGTTGGTGGCGTATTCCGCCGGCGTGCTGGGGGCAGGGCCGCCGCCGGCAGCGACGATGCGCTTCTTGAAGTCCTCGGAGGTGACGATGGTGCGCAATTCCTTGTTGAGCCGGTCGATGATCGGCTTCGGCGTGCCCGCCGGCATCACCAGTCCGTAGTACTGCACGATGTCGAGCGCCGGCATGCCGGCTTCGCCCGTGGTCGGCACGTCCGGGATGGCCGCAAGCCGTTCCGGCGATGCCACTGCGATGGCGCGCAGCTTGCCGGCCTGAATGTTGCCGATGGCCGGCGGCAGCGTGTTGAACGCCAGCATGACGTGGCCCCCCAGCAGGTCGTTGGTTAGCGGTCCCGTTCCCTTGTAGGTGACGATGGTGACGTCGGTTGCGGTCAGCGATTTGAATTGTTCGGCGCCGAAATAATTCAACGTCGGGGAAGGCGGCGTGCCGATGGTGACCTTGCCCGGTTCTTTCTTCGCAAGTGCCACGATGTCGGTCATGTTTTTCACGGGTACGTCCGGGTTCGCCATGATGACGATCGGGATCGACGCGATCAGTCCGACGGGCGAGAAGTCCTTGGCGAGATCGTAGCCGGTGTCGGGCGGCAGGCTTGCGCCGGTCACCAGCATCAGGATGGTGTAGCCGTCGGGCGCCGATTTGGCGCCGTCGCGTACGCCGATCACGGAGCCTGCGCCCGGACGATTGATCACGAGCACCTGCTGGTTCAGCGCCTCGCCCAGCTTTTGCGCGACCACGCGGCCGACGGTGTCGACGCCGCCACCGGCCGGAAACGGCACGATCAATTGGATCTGATGCGACGGATACTCGTCGGCGCGCGCGGCGCCTGAGGTGAAACAGAATGCGGTTGCGAGCAGTGCCGCGGCTATGTTGTTTGTGACTTTCGGTGTTGTGCGGTGAGGCATTTTTGCCCTCCTTGTTTCCGTCCCTCTGAGCATCTTGGCAGGTCTCGTGCGGCATTAACACCGCCCGCCGCCGTGAAATTCTCGGACGCATAAAAAAACCGGGCGGCCCTGCGGCCACCCGGCTTTTGCTTTCGCGTGCTGCTGCGATCAGAAGAACTTGTAGTTCAAACCGACTTTGACCAGATGCGTTTTCAGCCCGACGCTTGGCGTCGTCGCGGCAAGGCCGCCGCCGGTCGTCAACGTTTCGTTGATCGACTTGAAGCTCAAGAAATTATACTCGACCTTCGCCGACAGATTATTCCAGAAGGCGTATTCGACACCGGCGCCGAGCAGCCAGCCGGTGCGGTTGAACTTGCCGTTGGCGAAGCCGCCGATGCCGTCGGTTATGTCATATTTGTCACGCGTCCAGGCGCCGCCGGCCTTGCCGTAGATCAACGTGCGGTCGATCGCATAACCCAGGCGCAACGCCGCCGTGGCGAAGAAGTCGCTTTTCAACGAGGCCGTACTGCCGGGGCCGAGCGCCCCATCCTGGGTGTTCTTGACGTTGGCCCAGGAGTAGTCGCCTTCGGCGCCGATCACGAACTGGTTGATCTGATAGTTGTAGCCAATCTGCGCGCCGGCGAGCCAACCTTTGGCTCGAACCGTGGACGGGCCCGCCACGGGATCATTGCCGGAGAAATTGCTCCAGCCGTAGCCGCCGTGGACGCCCGCGTAGAATCCCGTCCAACTGAAAACTGGAACTGGGCTGTAAATCGGGGATTTATAGACAGGGTGGGAAAGATCGGCTGCCGAAGCTAACGAGGTACACGCCACAAACGCACACACCGACAAAGCGGTGGAAAAGCGCATTTTGATGATCCTCTATTTCAATACCTCTATTTCTAAGTGATTCGCGGGTGATTCGCTGGAGAATTTATCGGGATTTTATGCCGCAGGGCGGCGCGGCATTTGGTGAGCGGGCGTTCGCGCGGCAAAAAGGACATTTAGCCTCCGCTCCTTCCTGCGTAAGCAGGCGTGAGCTTTTGCCGAGGCCGCTTGCTGCATTATAGAAAATCAGCCACTATCGCGTTAAGGTTGTGAAGCCGAACAATCGTTTTGTTCTCGGGGGGACGGCGATGATGCGTATTGTGGATTTGGCATTTCACAACATCGACAACCAACTGAAGGAGAAACTTGAGAAAAGCCGGGATTGGTCTGGTTCTCTCGTCGTTCGCGAATACGCTCCAGCGATTGAGATCGCGGACATTGTCGACCTCAACAAACTGGGCTTGGTCGTCGTCATCGACAAGAATGACGTGGTTATGGGCGCCTTGCTGCCCGAAACTGTTATCAAGCGGGCCACCGACGAACTGAAGATCGATTTCTCGCGCGGCAATTTTTCAACCGTCGTCGCTGAGATACAAAAGCGGGGCACGCCGGGAAAGTTCGGCCATGAGTGGTTGAATACGTGGCAGCCCGATTGGTACTGGTGCGACCGCGGGCACCATCTCACCAGCAAGAAAAATTGCCCGTTGAAGCACTAGTCGCGAAGGAGCGATTTGGTGCTCGCATCGATCTTCAGCAAAGTCACGACGTCGCTCGGTAAATCGTATGTTTACGCTGGCCTGTTACCATCCGGATTTTTCCTTTTATATTTCCTCTTTTATTTCACGTCGGGTTCCGAGGTTTCGGTCGCCGCACAGTCGTTGCTGACTAAAACCGACGGTTGGTCCTTTGTCGCGCTGCTGGGTGCGGTTTGGATCGCACTCGCATTTTTGCTCTACGCAATTCGAGCGCCCATATTTGGCCTATTCAACCGCATCCCGGGAGGTCCGATCGGGAGGCGTTTAGTGTTCCGCCGTGTCAAAAAGCGTTTGACCGCCGCGCGGGCGCTTGCCGAAGTCGAATGGCGGGCCACCGCGCTGTTTTGGTTGACCAGGCTTGGATTGCAGCGCGGGCAGATTGGAGACCTTGCCCATTGGATCATTCGCCCGGCGCCTGAATTGGGGCTGCAACGCTCGCGGCTCGGACGTGAAGCTTTGACAAGAATTGATTTGACGGTTGGTGACGCCGCGAATCTCGACGTCTGTTCCTGTGATCGAATCGTCGATGGCATCTTCGCGCTTTATCTTGTCGCAGGCAGGACACATGATCTTGGCACCGAACATGAGATTGAGGGCGAAATAAGAGGATGGCGGTCGGCCAGCGGTAGCCGACAGGCCGCCGAGATTCTCGAACAAGTCGATCAGGAGATAAAGAGACAGTTCACGCGGGCGTTCATGGCATGCCGTCGGTTTGGTGAAGGTGCTTATATCTTCCCAACGGAGCTTGGAAATCGTATCGCGGCGTTGGATGATTACGCGCTGGAACGTTACGGGATTAATACCGCGATGATTTGGGACCGGCTGTGGTGGGTCCTGCCTGCAGATGCAAAGAGCGAAGTCAGCGATGCACGGCTGGCTCTGGAATCGCTGATCAATTTAGCATTGACGATCTTGCTCGGAGGGGTGCTTTTGCCGATCGCCGAAGTGGCGCATTGCGGCACGTCTTTCGGCGCGACGGGCCTATCGTGCAATGGGTTTCGCCTGGGTGGTTTTGTCATCGTAGCGCTATTTTTGTCCGTCCTCGTATATCGAGGCGGCGCTTTTGCTATGGAAGTGTTCGCCGTTAAGAGCACGTCCTTGATTGACATGTATCGGCTGTCAATGGTGAGGCAGCTTGGCTTTCAAGTGAACACGGTTGACGAAGAATTGAGGCTGTACGCGGAGCTCAAAGGCCTCTTCGTGCAGGGATCCAAACTGACTCCGACCCGCCCGATCATTGTTCCCGAAAAATCTGAAAGTAAGCCGGAAGACAAAACCGGAAAATCTGGCGAAAGCGTCAAAGCTGAATCCCTGAAGGACACGCCGGCGGGTGAAGTCGCCGCCGACGACGAGCGAGCCCAAAGCGCTTAGACAGAAAGCGTCTGCCTTACGGCGGCGGTTGGGTCGTCAGTCGCTCAGGCAGCGCCCCGCGGAAATCGTAGACAGTCGCGTAGACGATGCCTTCGCGTTTGATGGTCGCCATGATCGGCGCCTGCAAATGGCGGCAATAGAAGGTGCCGAGCGCCATGGCGAAATCGGCCTTCTTCTGGTCGTAGGTCGTTTCGAATTCAGGTCCGAGATCGACTTCCGCCGCCGATTGTGGTCCGCAAATCGCGACCACCCAGCGCCGTCCGCCGGGGGCCTTCTCGCTTGCCGCCGCCGCGAGCCGGGCGCGCAGTTCGATGGCTGCCTGTTTGAAGGCAAGGCCCCAGTAGTCCAGCATGTATTTATCGTGCGCGGCAGCGACCCCGCCCGACGCCGTGTTGAACGACGTGTATTGATAGGGGTGCAGGCGTACCAGTTCGATAGTCGGAAGCGCGATGCCGGCGACAAACACCGCGGTCAGGACCCCAAGCGCTGGCTTGCCGTAAGGGCGGAGCCGGTCGACCAGCCAGGCGAACGCCAGTCCGGCGATGGCCGCGAAGGGCGGCACGACAAAAATGAAATGCCGGACGCCGTTGTAAAGGGCCGGCCGCATGATCATCGCCAGCACGATCGGCAGAATAGGCGCCAGCGCCAGCACCAGCAAACTGGCGCGTCTGTTGATGATCACTTCCTTGCGTAAGGTGAGCAACAGGATGCTGAAGAAACCAAGCGCGCCCAGCACCAGCATGATTTCCGGCAGCGTCAAAATGAACAAGTGCGGTAAATAACTCGGCGGCATGTCGGGAACGGGGATCTGCCGGCCCTCGTACAATTCTTCCCAGGGTTTTTCGAAGAACGTGTCGAAGTATTCTGCCGCGCGCAAAGGATTAAGCGGCGAGATCACCGACCATGGCCACAGCAAGCCCATGATCAGGTAGCCGAGCCCCAGTGCCGGCAGCATCAGCCAGATGAATTGACCGGCGCGTTGCGCGGCGCGTGTCAAGCCACGCTCCCGGATGTCGGTGGCGACGATGAGCAACAGTGCGACGGCCGCGGCGGGTCCTGCGATGCCGGCCAGAATGCGGGTGCCGAATGCAAGACCAAGCCCGGCGCCCATGATGACGACGGTGCGGATGTTCGGGCGCGGATATTCGTCGAGCGTGCGCACGATGCCGAACAGCAGGATCACAATCGCCACCGCGAAGGGCGTGTCCTTCGCGTTCATGAACATGTGGCCATAGTACAGCGGGCACGTTGCCAGCAGGAGCAAGGCCGCCAAGCCTGCGATCGGCCCGCCGTTGGAGCCGCCCAGACGGCGTGCGAGCCGCCACGTCACGAACAAGCCGACAATGCCGATGGTGGCGCCGACAAGCCGGCGCGTTTCGAACAAGCTGAACGGCAACGCTTTCGCAGCCAGTGCGGCGGCAATATCGAAGCCGCCTCCGTATTTGTACAAATTGACGAAAGACAGTGCTTCGGTGTTCGCAAAGCCCGAGCCGTAGAGCTTGAGCAGCAGATCGCCGTATTGCGAATGGGTGTAGTCGTCCCACCCGAGACCGTAGTCGCGGAACGTCAGCGCCGCCGCGATCGCGACCGCGGCGAGCACGACAATAGCCAAACGGTCGGCAAAATAATTTGCCGACCGTCGGTCTTCTATCGTCGATGGTCCGGGAATGTTACTTGGTCGCGGCTTCGAACATTTCCGCGACGTGGTCCCAGTTCACGAGGTGATCGAGGAACGCCTTGAGATAGTCGGGACGGCGGTTGCGGTAGTCGATGTAGTAGGAGTGCTCCCAGACGTCGCAGCCGAGGATCGGCGAGGCGCCATGCACCAGCGGGCTTTCGCCGTTCGGGGTCTTCGAGATGGCGAGCTTGCCGCCTTTGACCTCGATCCAGGCCCAGCCCGAGCCGAACTGACCGACGCCGGCCGCGGCGAAATCGGTCTTGAGCTTTTCGAGACCGCCGAGGTCTGAGTCGATCGCAGCCTTGAGCTTGCCGGGAATCTTGTCGCCGCCGCCATTCGGCTTCATCCACATCCAGAAGTGGGTGTGGTTGTAATGCTGGCCGGCATTGTTGAAGAGGCCGGCGTTCTTGCCGAACGAGCCTTTTACGATCTCTTCGAGCGACTTGCCCTCGAGG
>CAITEM010000110.1 GCA_903891395.1 uncultured Hyphomicrobiales bacterium
TCCAGCGCCGCACGTTGAAGCCCTGCAGGCTCTCCATCGTCGCCTTGCGCGTGACAGCGCCCGGCGACGGCGCACAGAACAGATTGATGACGTGGACGCGGCGGCGATAGACGATCGCCGCCACCGGCTTGGCATCGACATAATCCAGCCGCCCGCCGATCAGCGTGAAGCCGAGCGCGGTAAGATCGACCACCGGCGGCGCGACGTCGAGCCGGCCGTTGAACCACGGCTTCACCGTATGCTGGTCGGTCGAAACCACGTCGGTGAGGTGCTGTCCCTGCAGCGACCGCAGATGAGCCGACACCACCTCGCCGAGCACGCGGCGTTCGTCGTCCTGGCGCATCACCATCACCAGCAGGCCGGACGCCGCCAGCGCGCTGGCGGTGGCCCCGATGGCGAAGCCTTTGAGGACCGAGCGCCGGCTCGCCGCCTTCTGCGGCTCCGGCAGCTTGCCTTCGATGCGGCTGCGCAGGCTCGCCGGCGCGGTATACCGCAGCGCCGCCGGATCCATCGCCGCACGCATGTCGGTGAACTCCCGCAAACGTGCTGCGCAATTCGGACAGCCGGCGATATGCGCCTCGACCTCGCGCGCGTGTCCGGCGTCGAGTTCGCCGTCGATCAGCGCGTGCAACAGGACTTCGGCCTCTTCGCAATTCATGGTGTGTCACCCTCGCCTTCGGCCGCAATCCAGGCCTCCCGCAGCATCGCGCGCGCCCGCGCCAGCCGCGACATCACGGTGCCGATGGGCGCGTCGATCACCGTCGCTATCTCGCGATACGACAGATCGTTGATCTCGCGCAGCACGATGACCTCCCTGAATTCCGCCGGCAGGCCGCCGATCAGCCGCTGCATCGTGTCGGTCGAATGCCGGCGCAGGATAGTCTGCTCCGGCGTATCGGCGCGCTCGCGCCAGAGCGGCTCGGCCTGCTCCTGCGCGTCGTCGGCGGTGTAAACCAGCCGCGCCTTGCCGGCATAGGCCGCGTGACAGGTGTTGCGCAGAATGGCCAGCAGCCACGGCTTGATCGGCCCGCCGCGGAACGTGTCGAAGTGCCGGAACGCGCGCAGGTAACATTCCTGGACAGCGTCGTCGGCATCGCTGGCATTGCGCAGCAGATAGCGCGCCAGCGTGTAGGCCTCGTCGAGATGCGGCAAGGCCAGCGCCTTGAAGCGCGCGGTCTTGCCGCCGTCATCCCAATCCGCCGCGCCGCGCGCCATGCCTCGAGTCCCGGCCTTGTTCGCGGGCGCTGCGATGCGCTCGACGCCGCTCACACCTACGGTCCCGCCTCGACCACAATCGAACCGGTCATGTGCGGATGCAAGGCGCAAAAATACGCGAACGAGCCCGGTGTCGTGAATGTGAACGAGAATTTGTCGTCGGTGTCGAGCGGCTTCGACCGGAACACGCCGGTCTTCGACGTCGCCGTATGCGGAATGTCATCGTGATTGACCCAGGTCACGGTGTCGCCGGCCTTCACCGTGACCTGTTGCGGGTTGAAGACGAAGTTGTCGATCTTCACTTCGATATTTGCCGCCTGCGCCGCGCTTGCCGCCGCGAACACAAGCCCGGCCATCGCGCCGCGCGCGAGAATTCCAAATAATTTCATGGTGCGTCAGCCCGCGAGCGGAGTGTCGATGATGGCCAGGCGTTGCTCGCCCTGCTTGAACGTCACGCTCGCCGTGCCGAGCATCGTGCGCAGCTTGTCGTCCGGGACTTTCATTGGCCCCGCCGACGGAGCCGAACCCGGTGCCGGTTGCGGGAAGGCGGTCGAGCGCGCCGTGTGGAACGTAACGTTGCCCTCGACCTTCTGCATCACCTGGTGGATGTGGCCGTTGAGCACGGTCACCGAACCGAAGCGCTTCATCGTCGTCAGCGCGCGGGCGCTGTCGTCGGTACCCCAGCCCCATTCCGGATAGACTGTCCAGAGCGGGATGTGCGCGAACACAACGATGGGAGTCGATGCCGATTTGCCTTTGAGGTCTTCCTCGATCCAGGCCAGTTGCTCGTCGCCGAGGCTGCCCATGCCGCCGCCTTTGAGATTAGCGACATTGACGAGACCCATGAAGTGCACGCCGTTGGCGTCGAACGAGTAGTAGCCCGAGCCTTTGGTGCCGCGGCCGTAACGCTCTTTGTAGAGCTTGTTCTCGGGATCGATGATGTCGTGCTCGCCCGGCACGTAGTGCACGTCGAGCCGCGCCTGCGAGATGATCTTTTCCGCGTCGTCGAATTCCTGCTCCTTCGACAGATGCGTGATGTCGCCGGTGTGGATCATGAAGGACGGCTTGGTGGGGATCGCCTTGATCTGACCGATGGCCTCTTCCAGCGTGCCCTTGGCGTTGGGATTGGCGGGTTTGTCGAAGCCCATATGGCTGTCGCTGATCTGAAGGAACGTCAGGCCTTTCGCGTCCGCGGCTTGCGCCTCGCCGACCAGGCCCAGCGAATGCGGCACCCCGCCGCTGATGGTCCAGAGCACCCCGGTCCCCGCCCAGGTCATACATTCCAGCACCTTGCGGCGGCTGGGGCCTTCATGGTGGTCATGGTCGTGTGACATGCCTGATCTCCTGCATTTTATGGCTTGCAGGGACTAGATCGGGCGAGGCGGCGGTTTATTCCCGGCTGACGGTCTTTTACGCCCGGACGGTTTTGGCCGCGGGCAGGGCGGCGGCACTTAAGACATAATGCAACGCCGCGCCGGCGGCGGCGCCGATCAGCCAGCCCCAGTCGCCGACATTGTAGATGACGCCGAAATTACCGGCGAGCGCCAGGCCGATCGACAGCAGGCCGGACAGGCCGAGCGCGGCCAGCGCCCTTCCGTTCCAGCCGCGCTGGAAATAGAGCGAGCCGGACGGCCGGACCGAATAAAGATCGAACAACGTCACCTGTTGACGCTTCACCAGATAATAATCGGCGACCAGAATTCCGTACATCGGTCCCAGCACCGCGCCGAAGATCGCGACGAAGACCGTGATGGCCTGCGGGCTGGCGACGAAGAGCCAAGGACAGACCAGCACGGAAAGAACCGACGCAATCAACCCGCCGATCTTGAAGGTGATCTTCTGCGGATAGAGATTGGCAATGTCGTAAGCCGGCGACACGAAATTGGCGACGATATTGATGCCCATGGTCGCGACCACGAAAGTCAAACTACCCAGCACCGCGACAAACGGATTGTTGATCTTCTCGACGATCGCCACCGGATCCATCACCACGGTGCCGAACACCGACGCCGAGCCCGACGTCACGATGACGGTGATCAAGGCAAAGACGAAGAAGTTAATCGGCAGCCCCAGCAGATTGCCGCGCTTCATCGCCTTCTCGCTTTCGGCAAAACGCGAGAAGTCGCCGAAATTCAGCAATAGCGCAGCAAAGTACGCCACGATCAATATCGCCGCGTTCGACATCTCCCGCAGCGCCTCGACGCCGGAAAACGATTTGTCGCCAAGCGACAGCGACAGGCTGGAGAACCCCGCCTTCCATAAAATCCAGCCGGCCAGCAGAAACATCACGAGATAGACCGCCGGGCCGCAAAAATCGATGAACTTGCGAATCGTCTCCATGCCGTTGAGAAAGATCACAAGCTGGAAGAACCACATGAACAAGAAGCAGCACCAGCCCAGCGCCGACAGTCCGGCAAAACCCGCGTGGGTCAACGACGCCGCGCCGGGGAAGAACGTCAGCACCAGAACCTGCACCGCCTTTGAAGCGAAGTAAGTCTGCACGCCATACCAGACGATGCCGACGATACCGCGCACCAGCGCGGCGAGATTGGCGCCGCGGACGCCGAAAGCCACCCGCGCCATCACCGGATAAGGAATGCCGAGGACCTGCGACGGCTTGCCGATCAGGTTCATCAGAAAATAGACGATGACGATGCCGGCCGTCATGGCGATCAGAACCTGCCAACCGGACAGGCCGAGAAAGAACAGACTCGCGGCAAAGGTATAGCCGCCGACCGAATGGACGTCGGACATCCACATCGAGAAGATATCGAAAGTCTTCCAGGTACGGCCGGCCGGCGCCGTCGGCGCCAGGTCTTCGTTGTAAAGCGAGGGATCGGCGCCCGGGACCGGCAGCGTGGCATTACTTTCCGACGGACCGGCCATGGCGCACCCCACACGACGCATATCGCGGAAACCAAGCAACCACCGTGCCAAAGCGGCACAAATCGGCCAGTTGCGCGGCATTTACCGCCTGAATCGGCTGACAGGCGGCCGCACAACGCCTATATCGACAGCATGAAATTCCTCGACGAAGCCAAGGTCTACATCGCGTCCGGCGCAGGCGGTAACGGCTGCATCGCGTTCCGGCGCGAGAAGTTCATCGA
>CAITEM010000111.1 GCA_903891395.1 uncultured Hyphomicrobiales bacterium
CCACAATGTCCTCGTCTGGGGCCGCGATCACGACAAGGCGAAGCGGCTGGCGAAACGTCTCGACCGGCGCAATCTCAAAGTCGAAGCCGCCACCGATCTGGAAAAAGCGGTGCGCGGCGCGCATGTCATCTGCTGCGCCACCTCATCGCACGAGCCTATCCTTAAAGGCGCATGGCTGCCCGAGGGCGTCCATATCGATCTGGTCGGCGGGCGCACGCCGCAGATGCGCGAGGCCGACGACGAGGTCATGACCAAGTCGCGCATCTTCGTCGATACGCGCGAGGCTGCCGAAACCCAGGCCGGCGATATCGTCGTGCCGATGGAATCAGGCGTCATTACATCGTTCGACATCGCCGGCGATCTGTTCGAGCTGACGCGCGGCGACAAAGCCGGACGCCGGTTCAACAATCAGATCACGCTGTTCAAATCGGTTGGGCATTCGCTGGAAGATCTGGCCGGCGCGCAGGTGGCGCTCGACAATGTCGTCAACGGACAAACGATCTAATGAATCACAATCCCATTCTTGTCGCCATCGACACGCCCGAGATCACGCAAGCACGCCGCCTGATCGCCGCGACCGCGTCGTCGGTCGGCGGCGTGAAGCTGGGCCTCGAATTTTTCGTCGCGCATGGCCCCGCCGGAATCAAAGAAGCCGCTGCGGGACAGCCGAATCTGTTCCTGGATTTGAAACTGCACGACATTCCGAACACGGTCGCCGGTGCGGTGAAGTCTGCTTTGCCGCTCGATCCGTTATTGATGACGATCCATTGCACGGGCGGCCCGGCGATGATGAAGGCCGCCGCCGAAGCGCGCGGCAACGCGCGGACAAAAATTCTCGGCGTCACCATCCTCACCAGCCTCGACGATAGCGATCTAACCGCGACAGGACAGAACGGCCCGGTTGCGACGCAGGTGGTGCGATTGGCAAAGCTGGCTCAGGCGAGCGGCATCGACGGCGTCGTCTGCTCGCCGCAAGAGGTCGCACTGATCCGTGAAGCTTGCGGACCGAAATTCCTTTTGGTCGTGCCGGGAATTCGTCCGGCGGGTGCCGCGATCGGCGATCAGAAGCGCGTGCAGACGCCGCGCAGCGCGGTGGAGGCGGGGGCCGATTATCTCGTCATCGGCCGGCCGATCACCGAAGCGCCCGATCCTGCCGCCGCTGCCAAAGCCATCCTCGCTGAATTACCATGAGCGTCGGCGTCAAGATTTGCGGCCTGACCACCGTCGAGGCTGTTGCCGCCACCGCGGCAGGCGGCGCGACGTTCGCCGGCTTCGTCTTCTATCCGCCGAGCCCGCGCGATCTCAGCATCGAGAAAGCCGTCGCGCTGGTCAAAGCCGTGCCGCCCGGCATCACCCGCGTCGGCGTTTTCGTCGATCCGGACGACGCCAAGATCGAGCAGATCCTCGCCAAGGTGCCACTGGACCTGTTGCAGTTTCACGGCCAGGAAACGCCGGACCGGCTCGCCGAGATCAAGCAGCGTTTCAAAACCAAGGTCATGAAAGCGATCAAGGTCGCCGGCGAGGTCGATCTGCAGGGCGCAAAAGTCTATTTCCGGGTCGCGGATTGGCTGATGTTCGACGCCAAGGCCACCTTCAACGGCGCCCTGCCGGGCGGCAATGCCCTGTCCTTCGATTGGAAGCTGCTGCGCGAGAAGAATTGGCCGTTGCCCTGGATGCTGTCGGGTGGGCTGACCCTAGACACCATGGCAGAGGCGGCGACCATCACCCAGGCGACGGTGCTGGACGTCTCGTCGGGCGTCGAGCGCAAGCCGGGCGAGAAGGACCCCGCCAAAGTGCGGGCCTTCCTGGCGCGAGCGCAGCAGCTCTAGTCCGGCCCCTCTCGTCCAATTTGAGTGCGCCGGCTTTTCCCGGTAAAATCACGCGCATGTCATCACCCAACACCTATCGTTCCGGCCCCATTGAGCGCGGGCTGTTCGGCCTGTTCGGCGGGCGTTTCGTCGCCGAGACGCTGATGCCGCTGATCCTTCAGGTCGAAGAGGCCTATGACGCGGCCAAGCGCGACCCGTCCTTCGCCAAGGACATGGCCTATTACTTCGAACATTACGTCGGCCGGCCATCGCCGCTGTATTTCGCCCAGCGCACCACCGAGGAATTCGGCGGTGCGAAGGTCTATCTGAAGCGCGAAGATCTTAATCACACCGGCGCGCACAAGATCAACAACACGATCGGCCAGATCCTGCTGGCGCGCCGCATGGGCAAGCGCCGCATCATCGCCGAGACCGGCGCGGGTCAGCACGGCGTCGCCACCGCCACCGTCTGTGCGCTCTTTAACATTCCTTGCGTTGTC
>CAITEM010000112.1 GCA_903891395.1 uncultured Hyphomicrobiales bacterium
AAACCGGCCGTCTGTGGGAAAACGACGTCATGCGTATCGTCGTGGCCGACGAGATTTCGCCCGACTCGTGCCGTCTGTGGGACATCAAGACCAACGACAAGCTCGACAAGGACCGTTTCCGCCGCGATCTCGGCGGTTTGGTGGAGGCCTATACTGAAGTGGCCAAACGTCTCGGCATCGTTGCCGAGGGCGAGCGCCCGCAGGGCTCCGGCCCGGTGCTGGTCAAGAGCTAGGCAGTCGCCTTTTCGTATGTGTATTACCCGAAGCCCGGACATAGGCGCGCGAAGCGACGCCGTCCTTCGGTCGGCTATGTGCCGGGCTTCGGCGTCTCTAGGTTACGAATCATGAAAGCCCGCGTCACCGTCACCCTGAAAACCGGCATTCTCGATCCCCAAGGCAAGGCGATCGAGGGCGCGTTACGCTCGCTCGGCGTCGACGGCGTCGCGTCGGTGCGCCAGGGCAAGGTGTTCGACATCGAGATCGACGGCGCCGACCCTAAAAAGGCCGAGGCCCTGCTTAAAGAAGCGGCCGACAAGCTGCTGGCCAATACGGTGATTGAGAATTACCATGTTCAGGTTCTCGTCTGAGGGCTAACCCATGGCCGAAGTGACCAGCGAACTGATGTTTGAAGTTTTTCGGGCTGTCCAGGCGCGGCTGGAACAGGTCGATGGCAAGGTCGACGAACTTAAGCACGAAACCCAGGCAATCAGGACAGAGATGGTTGGCATCCATCAGCAATTGAACGGCATCCAACTGACTCTTGCGCGGCACGAGAGCCGGTTTGATCGAATCGAGCGTCGTCTCGACATCACCGACTCGCCGGCTTCCGCGCCTTGAAAGCCGCCGTCGTCGTATTTCCCGGGATCAATCGCGAGCGCGACATGGCGCGCACGCTGAAGCTCGTGTCCGGCGTCGAACCGGCTATGGTCTGGCACGCCGATACCGAACTGCCGGCCGGCACCGATCTGGTCGTGGTGCCCGGCGGCTTTTCCTACGGCGATTATCTGCGTTGCGGCGCCATTGCGGCGCGCGCGCCGATCATGGATGCGGTGCGGTCGCATGCCGCCAAAGGCGGGCTGACGCTCGGCGTCTGCAACGGCTTCCAGATCCTGTGCGAAGCGGGCCTGCTGCCCGGCGTGCTGATGCGCAACGCGCAACTGCGTTTCATCTGCCGCGACGTCTACCTCAAGGTCGAGCGTTCGGACACGCCGTTTACGCGCGGCTACAACGCGGGGCAGGTGATCCGGGTGCCGGTCGCGCACGGCGAGGGCAATTACATCGCCGACGGCGAAACCATCGCGCGGCTCGAAGGCGAGGGCCGGGTGCTGTTTCGCTACGCCTCGCCGGACGGCATGATCGATCCGAACTGGAATCATAACGGCGCGATCAACGCCATCGCTGGCATTCTCAGCGAGCACGGCAACGTTCTGGGCATGATGCCGCACCCGGAAAATCACGTCGAAGCCGCCCTCGGCCGCACCGACGGCCGCGGCCTGTTCGCCGGCATGGTCGAGCATCTCGCCAAAGCGGCCTGATTTGAC
>CAITEM010000113.1 GCA_903891395.1 uncultured Hyphomicrobiales bacterium
CGCAATCCGAAGCAGATCGACGTCATCGTCACCGACAATCTGTTCGGCGACATGCTGTCCGACGAGGAGTCGATGCTGACCGGTTCGCTCGGTATGCTGGCCTCGGCCTCGCTCGGCGAAGTCGATCCCAAGACCAAGAAGCGCAAGGCGCTGTACGAGCCGGTGCACGGCTCAGCGCCCGATATCGCCGGCAAAGGCGTTGCCAACCCGATCGCCATGATCTCGTCATTTGGCATGGCGCTGCGTTACTCGTTCGACATGGGCAAGCAGGCCGACATGATCGACAAGGCCATTGCCGCGACGCTCGACAAGAACATCCGCACCGGCGACATCAAGTCGGAAGGTTCGAAGGTCGTCAGCACCCAGGAAATGGGCGACGCTATTTTGGCCGAGATGGAGGCGATGTAGTCGCGCTATCGTTTGAACACATAAAAACGCCGCCCCGAAAGGCGGCGTTTTTTTATTCAGGATTGCTGCGTCTTAGAACTGCAGGAACGGATTGTTGCGGCTCGGCAGCGTGAACGGTCCCGGCAGCGGCGACTGGTTCGTGCCGAATGCCGTATTGTCGAGGACGCTCGATGCCCGCGAATTCGGCGAGAAGGCGTACTTGTGGTCGCTATTCTCGCCCGGAAACACTTCGGTGCCTGGGTCGAGATATGACCGCTTCTGGATGATGATCTTGGTGCGGCGGCGGCCGTCTTCGTCGCGGCTGGTGAACACCGTGTGGCCGCGGCTATCGGCATAAGCCACGCGCTTCTTGTGCGGCGCGGCGGAGGCCGGGGCGATCAAAAAACCCACCGCAGCAGTGGCAGCAATAGCGGCAGCAATGAATTTAAAGCTCATGGATTCCTCGCCCTGTCCCAAGCACAACGCACTGTAGCGGTGTTCGGTTCGCCGGAACAGGGCTTCCTTACCGGCAATTCATCGGCAGTCCATTAAAAAAGCGGCTTGGCGGACTGGCGGAGCCGCATTTTCCCGCAAAGTGCGGCTATTTCGCCTCAGCTTCCGGCGGTGACCACCGGCCGGACGCTTGCGGCCTACCGCGCCGCCTGCTTGCTCCACAACGCGCGATGTTTTGGCGTTGGCGTCATCAGCGGGCTGCGTTGCCCACAATAGCTGCGGTTGAGTTCGGCTTGCGCGAAGACCGCGCCGACCTTCGGTTCGCTGCCGGCGGCCAGCAACGCTAGACGATCGAGCGCACAGGCCAGCGTGCTGCGTTCGATGAATTCGTTGCCACCCTGACAGAACCAGCCGGACAGTTGCATGCGTGGGTCGTCATAGGCGCGTACGAAGCCGAGACATTTGCGCGGCACGCCCTTGGACGTATCGAACGTCACGATCGACAGCGGGCCGAACTTGCTGGCGAGCGCCTCGTTGTCGCTCACTAGGTCGACCGGACCGAGTCCGGCCGCGCCGGCGGCGATCTCCGCCTTCGGCTCGCCGAAGCGCGCCTGCTCGACGCCGGGGCGGTAGATCTCGACCTGGAGGTAGGGTGCGACGCCGTCGGCTTGGCCGAGGCTGAGAATGTCCTTGCGGCCGCCACCTTCGCCATGGCGGCGGATGGCGTAGCTCGCCGGCACGTCGGCGGCTTCCGGGATGGACAAAGCGAAGGCGGGGAACGGCCGCTCGATCTCGATCCAGTCCGACCGATGTCCCGGTTTGATGGCTTCCATCACCGGTGGCGATTGAAAGACTTGGGCCGCGATGGTGGAAAGCACGGCGATACCCCCCCCCACATATGCGAGGAGCCGAACGAAAGTGGTCGGCAGGTCGTCACGCCACGAATGCAGGGCCGGGTGCATGGCCACGTCCACTCAAGCCGCCGTTGTCATCTTCCCTGTTCTCGCTTAGAAGCCCTGCCATCCGCTTGCAGTGTATGCGTGTGCACTGCGGATATTATTCCGGAGAGTTAACAATGGGTTACAAGGTCGCAGTGGTGGGTGCCACCGGCAATGTCGGGCGCGAAATGCTCAACATTCTGGCTGAGCGCAGCTTTCCCGCCGATGAAGTCGTGGCGCTGGCCTCGCGCAAGAGCATGGGCCAGGAGTGCTCCTACGGCGACAAGACCCTGAAAGTGAAAGCCCTCGACCATTACGATTTCTCCGACACCGACATCTGCCTGATGTCGGCCGGCGGTTCGGTGTCGAAGGAATGGTCGCCCAAGATCGCGGCGCAGGGCGCCGTGGTCATCGACAATTCGTCGGCCTGGCGCATGGACCCGGACGTGCCGCTGATCGTGCCGGAAGTGAA
>CAITEM010000114.1 GCA_903891395.1 uncultured Hyphomicrobiales bacterium
CCAAGGCGCTGGCCGCGGCACAAGTGCCGATGATCTCGACGCTCGATGCCGATGAAGACATTCTCGACGCCGCGGCCGAAGACGAAGCCGAGGACGACGAGTTGGAAGCCGAGGGCGGCTCCGAGACCTTCGGTCACGACGCCGGCAATATCGAGCAGGTCGATACCGACGCGCCCGAAGCCGAAGGCGAACGCCCCGAACGTGGCGCAGAGCGCAGCGGCGGCGAACGCAGCGGCGGTGAGCGTGGCGAACGCGAGGGTGGCCGCAGACGGCGCCGTCGTGGCCGTGGACGCGGCCGGACCGGCGAGCCGCGTGAAGGTGGCCGCGAAGGCGGTCCGCGTGAGACCGCGCCGCAATACGCCCAGGATCAGGCGCCGCACACCAATGGCGGCGAGCACGAAATTGCGCATGAAGATCACAATGACGGCCCGCTCGACGCCGAAGGCGGCGAACAACGTCACGAAGGTGCGCCAGCCAACGGCCAGCCCAATGCCGAAGGCGAGGACGTCCGCCGCCGCCGCCGTCGCGGCCGCCGCGGCGGCCGCCGCAACAAACATCGCAACGGCGACGCGCCACTCAATGGCAACGACAATGGCCAGAGCCATGAAGGTTTCGTGCCGGAACACACCCAAAGCGCGAACTTCCCGCCGGTCAGCGACGAGGATGCCTCCGGCATCGCGCCGCCGTTCGAACGGCCGGTGAGCCGGCCCGTGGAAGCATCTCCGGTGCCCTACACCGCCGCGCCGGTACCCGACGCCGTGCCGCAGGACGCACCGCGCCGCCGCTCGACCATCCGCGAGCCGGCCCCAGTCGGCTCCAGCACGCCACCAGCCCCCATGCCGGTGACGCCGCCGCCGACGCCGGTGGTTTCCAGCACGGCGCCCGAAACCGCGGCGCCCAAGCGCGGCTGGTGGGGCAAGCGCCTGCTCGGCGACTGAGGCACCGATCAATCATCACGCAAAGGCCGGCATCAATGCCGGCCTTTGCTGTTTCACCATCTCGGGACTTGCCGGCGCAAAACCAGCGCCGGCGTCACCACCGTCGATGGCGGTAACAAAGCTGCCACTTTGCGCTAGACTGGGCCAATCGATTCCGATTGTTCCGTCTACGCGACCCAAGGAGCCCGCCGATGATGAAATCTCTGGCCATCCTGAGCTTGCCAATCCTGCTGCTGGCCACGCCGGCATCGGCCGCGACCAAAGAGCAGAAAAAGGAAACCTGCACCTTCGGCGCCGACGACGCCAAACTTGAAGGCGCCAAGCGCAATACCTTTATGGCGAAGTGCATGTCGAACCGCGACGACAAGCGCGGCCCGGCGATGAAGCCGAGCAACGAGATGGCGCCGGCTTCGGACAAGAAGGGCTGACGCGACCCTTTCGGTTTTGATTAAGCAGCTTTTGCGGTGGGCCGCTCGAGCGGCGCCACCGTGAAGCTGCGCAGCGTCCCCCGCCGCAACACTTCGATTGCAAATTCGCGGCCGATCCGTTCGCCATTAAGAATTCGAATCAGATCGTCGACGCCCGTGACGGCTTCGCCGTCGGCGCGCACGATGGTATCGAGCGTCATCAGGCCGGCATGGGCCGCAGGCCCGTTCGCCTCCAGCCCCGTCACCATCGCACCCGACGCGTTCTCGATACCGGCGTTGCGCGCGTGCTTGCGCGGCACCGCCGTGGTCTGACCGGAAACGCCGATATAGCCGCGGCGCACGCGGCCATGCTGAATGAGCTCGCTCAACACGAACTGCGCGGTGTTCGAGGCGACGGCAAAACAGATGCCCTGCGCGCCCATGATGACGGCGGTGTTGATGCCGATCACTTCGCCGCGCGACGACACCAGCGGTCCGCCGGAATTGCCCGGATTGAGCGCCGCGTCGGTCTGGATAACATCCTCGATCAGGCGGCCGTTCTTGGCCCGCAAGCTACGGCCCAACGCGGAAATGACGCCGGCGGTGACGGTCGATTCAAAGCCGAGCGGATTGCCGATCGCGACCACCAGTTGGCCGCGCTTGAGCCTCTTGGAGTCGCCCAACGCCGCGTGCGGCAAGTCGCGCGCGGAGCCTGCGCGCAGCAGCGCCAGATCGGTGTCGGGATCGACGCCAAGCGAGCGCGCCTCCATGACACGGCCCTCGCTGTCGCGCAGACTGATTTCCTTGGCGCCCTCGACGACGTGGCAGTTGGTCAGCACCAGGCCGTCCGGCGCGATGGTGACGCCGGAGCCGACGCCGCCGGGCTTGCCGTTGGCGCCCTTGGTTTCGACGCGCAGCACCGCGGGGCCGACCGCGTCGGCCACCGAAATCACGGCGTGCGAATAGGCGTCGAGCAGTTCGCTGTCGGACTTAAGCGGCGCTGCTTCGAGCGTTTCGACAGGTTCTTGATCATCGAAAGACGATGTGAAATCGAGCATGGTATGGCTCTTGGGTCTGTTCTTCGGGTTCGCGTCCCGAAGCAGGCATGTAGGAAGCCGCGGCG